>NZ_PGVC01000038.1:0-81258 GCF_002860225.1 Bacillus sp. V33-4 | reverse complement strand
TGGCTCTAAACCATGAGAATGAATAGATTGAATTTTTCGACAGTATTTATGCAACACTAGTGAACGGAATCATATATAAAAAAGAGGCGAAGTTAATTGCAATTTGGTGGGCAGCGATTGTAGCGGTATCAAATGTACTCATCAATAAGGTCACCGCTGAAAAGATACTGGTTTCAAAGAAAATAGCGAAACCGATTGGAACACCAATCATTAAAATCTCCTTCCATTTATACAACGAGAGTCCTGGAAGGCTTTTAAATACACCAAATTGTGTAAAAGGTTCCAACTTAATAATGACAAAGACAGCAATTAACGTGATCAGCCAATATGTGATCGCTGAAGCTATACCGGCACCGACACCACCCAGCTCCGGGAAGCCGAATTTTCCGAAAATAAACAAATAGTTAAAAAGAACGTTAATCGGAACAGCCATTAATGTGATCATCATTGTAACCCTCGTTTTTCCTAATGCATCTATGAAAGAACGAAGAACATTGTAGACAAATAGTGGGATCATTCCGAAGCTTAAAGCGATAATATAGTTTCGGGCAATTTCCCGCACCTCAGTCTCCAGCTGCATGATGTTCAGAATCGGATTTAAAATGAGCGAACCGACAGCGATGACAAATATCGCAGTGACCACTGAAAGATAGACGCCTTGAACGACTGAATAGGAAGCTTCCTTGCTTTCCTTCGCACCGACAAGTTGGGCAACAATAGGAGTGACGGCAAGCAAAATGCCGCTTAATCCGGTAAAAACGGGTACCCAAAGCGATGATCCGATCGCAACTCCAGCTAGATCATAATGGCTGAAATGTCCTGACATCATGATGTCAAAGAAGTTAATCCCATACATGGCCAGCTGGGTGACCAAAATGGGAAGGAGTATGACAAATAATTGTTTTAGCTTTTCTTTTCTGCTGTTTGTTCGTTCCATGTTTTTTGCCCTCGTTTTCTTTTCGTATAACGGAAAAAATTATATCATACACCAGATGTTGATGAGCTTTTATATCTCCCATCGATCGTAAAAAGCAACAAAGCGAGTAAATGCATGTAAACTTGGTTTGTCTATTAGAGCCGTCATCTTTTATAACGCCTGTGCATACATATATGTCATCGAGACAAGCGTAATGAAAGAGGGGTAGACTAATGGCGTACCGTGGTTCAAAAGGCTGGTATATTTCACAATTAAAGGCAGAGGGTGTTACAAGGCATCCGGTTGAAAGAAGAAAGCTAGAACTATATAAAACGTATATAATTCGAAATCTCTATTTGGAAATGGTCCGAGCAAAAGTCAAATAGAATCAGCATACGGCGGTCAATGCGAAAAATATAGTTCAAAATAAAAACGCTCCGATGCACGGAGCGTTAGTTGTATTGGACAATAATCTTCGAACGACGCCGGCAGCCTATGCTTCAAGCAAATGTGAAGCGTCTTGCTGCTGTGCACCGTTCCTGAGAATTTGCAAGGTATAGACATCTTTCGGGATTTCAAATAAATCATAAATTTTTCCTGTAGCATTCAATTGATCATATATGGTTTTTCTTGTTTCATTCGCTTTGATGGCATAAGGCAGTTTTTCGGCAGCCTTCCGTGAACGGACGTTTTCAGTGCGGATTCGCATGAAAATCGTATCAATGCCGGCCTCATAAAAAAGCTCCTCAAAAAACGCGTCTTTCGCTAGTTGATTGTATCCTTTTCCGTGGAATGGCTTGCCAAGCCATGTCCCTAAGAAGCCCGCATTATCTTGAATATTAAACAGGTTAATCGTCCCGATTGGACATCCCCATTCGTCAAGAATCGTTCGCGAAATGATTTCACCACGTTCTTCAGCTTCAATGGTCTGTTTTGTTATAAATAAAAACTCATCATAGGAATAAGCTTTTTGGCGTACAAAAGGAAAAACATCAGGGTGAACCATTAAATCATACAAGGCGTGACAGTCGTGAAGATCACGTTTCTTGAGCATGTGTTTACCTCCATCCTGAGGACAGTCCGAATCCATACCTAAATAGACTCTGGGTCCACCCTCGAAATTTTTTGTAATGTTGCTAAAAAATTTCGGGGTGGGAATCGAACCCACTAGAACCAGTAAACTGGTGGCGCACCATTTGCCTTCCCAATTGCTCGCATACGGTTATTTACTTTTTTATAAAAGCTTTGAAAACGTCGTACTTAAGGTATAATACTAAAAAAATATCAAAAAAGAAATAGGTAAAATGTTAATTTTTATAGCGGAATTTTAACATTTTTCTACAAAAAATTAACTGTCTGTAAAGACGAAATTTCCGTCGATCATCGTCCACTTTGGTTTAGCAAAAAAATGGAAAGGATGATGGCTCCATAACACTAAATCAGCGTCTTTTCCCGCACTAATGCTCCCCAGCTTTTCGTCGATTCTTAAATTTTTCGCTGCTAACAGGGTGATACCTTCAAGCGCTTTTTGCTCGGATAATCCTTCCCTGACAGCGATGGCGGCACAAACATTTAAGTATTGTATCGGGGTGTATGGGTGGTCAGTGGTGATCGAAACTTCGATTCCATGCTCTGTCAGTTCCCGATAAGTTCTCCAGTGTTTATTCTTTAGTTCGACCTTCGATTTTCTCGTTAATGTCGGGCCAACGCAGACTTTTAATTTTTGCCCTGCCAGCTCGTTTGCAATGAGATGCCCTTCCGTGCAATGCTCGATGCGGAGATCAAGACGAAACTCTTCGGCAAATCTTATTGCCGAGATGATATCGTCTGCACGATGGGCATGGATTCTAACGGGGATTTCTCTCTTTAATGCTTTTACTAGCGGGGCCATTCTCAGCGAGTCTGGTTGGTCAGTATTTTTTGCTTCGTAAAACGCTTCGCGCAGCATGCCCATAATCCCCATTCTCGTAATAGAATCCTTATTTCCCTGACTGTGAATCCGCTTCGGATTTTCGCCAAAGGCAATCTTTAAACCGGCCGTTTCCTGGATAAGCATTTTTTGAATGTTTTTCCCACAAGTTTTAATAACGGACGTCGTTCCCCCAACCACATTCGCGCTGCCCGGCATAACATGCACGGTTGTAATTCCATATTTGACCGCATCCGAAAATGCGGGATCTAAAGGATAAACCCCATCGATGGCCCGGATATGCGGACTCATTGCTTCAATCGTTTCATTGGCGTCATTGCCAGCCCAGCCCGTTCCTTCGTCGTAAAGACCGAGATGGGTATGCACATCAATGAACCCGGGAAACAGATAGCACTGATCGCAGTCAATGATTTTCGCGTCACTGCCGGTCACAAGATTTTTCCCAACCAGGGCAATTTTACCGTCTTCTACTAAGACATCACCGGTTAACAATGGTGGTGAGGCAATCGGATATACTTTCGCATTTTTCAATAAAGTCTTCATTTGACTCCTTCCTTTAAAACATGCTTAAAAAGCACCAGTGATCTGAAGGGCAAGTATTGTAAACCCGAGAATCCAAACATAAACGGCAAAGATCTTCAGCGATTTTGTTTTTAAAAATTGAATCATCCAGACGACAGCTGCATATCCGAACAAAGCAGATGCCAATGTCGCAATCAGCAGGCTGCTGAAGGGAAGCGCTTCTACATGCCCAGAATACAGCTTGCCAGCCTGGAGAACAATGCCTCCGGCAATCGCTGGGATCGACAGCAAAAAAGAAAAATAAGCGGCCGATTCCCGGTCCAATTTTCGAAATAAACCGGCTGCGATCGTTAGCCCCGAGCGGGATAACGCCGGAAAAATGGCAGCTGCCTGAAAAAAACCGATGAAAAGTGCATCGCCGTAGCCTATGTTATCGATATTCTTTGCTCCATGTTTTACACTATCGGCAATCCAGAGGATCAAGCCGGTGACGAGAAACTCCCAACCAATCGTAGCGCCGGTTTTTGAAATAGAATCGAACAAGTCGTTGAACAGAAACCCGACAATGACAGCCGGAATCGTCCCTACTGTGACGAGCATTGCCAGTTTCCCAAACGGATTTTTTAGCATTTTTAGCAGCTCATTCTTATAGACTACAAGTACGGCAAGCAGTGTACCAACGTGGAGCATTGTATCGAGAAAAAGTCCTGCTTCATCAAGCCCAAAAAAGTGTCTTCCCAAATACAAATGGCCAGTGCTGGAAATAGGCAAGAATTCGGTTAAACCTTGAATCATCCCCAGTACGAGCGCTTCAAGCTTAGACAACATTGATTATCACCCTTTGTATCTTTGTCTATAATCATTTGTATTCAAGTTGTCCTAAACAAGAACATCAAACATAATCAAGTGCCGGGTCATTTAAATGAGGAAACTTTTTAGAAGATGGAACGTAAATAATAGAGAGAAGTATATTCTAATTTGGGGGAACCTGCGATGGATAGAAAACGACCGACTAATGACGAAAGGCTTCTGGCGACCGCGATATATGTGAGCAGTTTTTTTACCACGTTTATCGGCCCGCTGATCATCTGGCTAATAAAGAAAAACGAATCCGCTTTTGTTGATTATCACGGCAGAGAGTATTTTAACTTTATTATTTCTTACGCGATTTATTCGATCATAAGCGTTTTGTTGATGCTCGTCTTAATCGGCTTTGTCACGATCTGGATTATTGGAATTCTTACAGTTGTGTTTACGATCATCGCAGCAATTAAAGCATTTGAAGGGGAAGAATACCGAATTCCATTTATATTTCGGATTCTCTAGCAGACAGGGTGGCGATACTCACAGACATCTCACTTGAGGTGTCTGTTTTTCTATCAAAATATAGAACCGGAAACAATTGTTAGCTACTGAAACATACGGGGCTAATTCCATTCAGTCAGCCCTTATTTTGTAATAACGCTCAAAAACAGATCGGACGGTAGTCGCCAATCAGTCGAGCCATTTATACATATAATATTCATTGACTGCTTCCCCGTCGATGATCAGGGAGCCGATTTTTTCCCCTTCAAGTTTAAAGCCCATCTTTTTATAAAGATGATAGGCTGGTGCATTCGTTTTAATCACCGTCAATTCAAGCCTTTTCAGTCCTCGCTGCTTTGCCCATTCAAACAATTTCTCAAACAGCATTGTGCCGATTCCATGGCCACGATACCCTGAACGGATACCAATGACTATATAGGCTGCATGCTGTTTGCGCTTTTGGGTGTTGCCGATGCCAATAATGTAGCCGGTCAGCCGGTTATCTTCTTCCGCTACGAATATGGTTGTATGCAGATTTGTTAAAAATTGGCTAATTTTAGTCTCCTCTTTTTTAACAGACGATGTTCGTTCCCCGGGCTCGAAAAGCATAAAACCCGAGTCATCAACTTCCATTAATAGCTCAAGAAATTTTTCGGCGTCTTTCGCAGCTATTTCTCTGATCATTTACATTCCTCTTTCCTGTCTGTAACTTATCTTGCGTTTTCACTCCAAAAAAATCATCTTTTACAAAGAAGAATAATAGACTATTAAAAAGGATTCATGATTGAACATGAACTAGATTTCAAACAGGCGAGGTGCACAAGAATGACCATTCACCAGTACTATAAGCACTCGGCTGCTACTTCGTTAAATGGCAGCCTCCTATTCCTTATTCCACCCGGTTTAATGTTAGGCATTTCGTTATGGCTGAATATTCAGCTGCCCATTTTAGCTTTGGTTGCTCCATTTCTATTACTTAGCTTTTTCTCCTATCAAAAACACCTTTTACTTGAGGAACAGTCTAGAAGCAGTGCTTTCACATTCAATGATAAACCACAGCAGGGAAAACACGCGTTAAACGAAGATCAGCTGCTATTAACGTTTCTTCCTGCTCCTTCGTTGAGAATGCTATTATTCAACCCGGACGGAATTCTTGCCGGGGAAATCAAGGATCTGCGGTTTTGGAAATGGAGATGGCTGCTGCCCTATTTTCTAGATAAGTCGATTCCGGCCCAATACGGATTTTATAATGGTAATAATCAACTTGCAGCAATCATTAAACTGAAAAAAAAAGAGATTATCGTAACTGACTCTGATCAAACAGAAATGGTCAGAATCAAGCGCAACTCACTGAAATCTTTTCACATTGATATGAATGGTGAAAAAATAAATATTCATTTAACGGGTTCAACTGCGTTTACAGATATTCGCTATGTCTGGACAGATCGGACACCGGAGGTTATTTTGAGAAAAGGCTGGATGCCGCTTGAATGGAGCAAACAGTTTAAAGACCCAAACACACCAGTCCTAACCTTTCACAGCAAGGATTCGCAAAAAAAACGGTTGGCGATGTTTTCACTTCTGACACTGTATTATCGCTACTCGAACCATTAAGAAAGCAATTTCAAATTTAAAAGCTAAATCAATTTTTCTTGTTGTGTAAATAGTGTATGATAAAACCAACCGCGATGGCTAGTTTCTATTAAATATTTACAATAATAATGCTTTTTTTGGATAACTGTAAAAGGGGAATGAAAGTAGGTTAGCAGGTTTGAAAAGATTGTTGATAATGGCAGCTGCCGCCATCCTTGTTTTGTATCTAGTAGATACCTTCATTTTAATGGATAACAAACCGAGTGAAGAGATTCTCAAAATTGAAAAGTACGAGGAAGTTAATAATCCAAACGAGCTTCCGATTGGGATAGAGCCGGGAAATCGGGTCCCCAATTTTGAATTAACGGATATCGAAGGAAAGAAGGTCATCCTTGAAGAATTAAGAGGAAAAAAGCTTCTACTTAATTTCTGGGCAAGCTGGTGTCCGCCATGCAAAGAAGAAATGCCTTATATGCAAGAAATGTATGAGAAATATCAAAAGGATGGTTATGAAATACTTGCCGTCAATTCAACGGTTACAGAAAAAAACAGGCAGGATGCCGTTGATTTTGTGAAAAAGTACGGACTGACATTTCCAATTCCAATGGATGAGAGGAATGAAGTTTCTTCCCGGTTCGAAATACTCACGTACCCGACAAGCCTTTTTATTGATTCTGACGGAATCATTCGCAGCAGAATTATCGGCGGAGTAAATAAAGAATTTTTAGAAGATGAACTGAAAAGATTACCATAAGAAGAGGAGATGCCGTTTGCATCTCCTGTTTTTTTGTAACTGTTGTTAGCAAGATCCACAGATTAAACACTTTAACAGATATCCTGTGGTACAAAAACCTGAATCTAAAAATTGCATAAATTATTACGTTAATGTACGATAGCAATAACAACTTAATTTTAGTATGGCTATATTTTATAGCCGCCTTCGGGGTCGGGTGCAATTCCCAACCGGCGGTGATGAGGCATCGGTCTCTAAGCCCGTGACCCGTTTTCACATTTTGGAAACGGTGGATTTGGTGAAATTCCAAAGCCGACAGTAAAAGTCTGGATGGGAGAAGGCATAAATATGCGTTGGAAAATAGCTTTTTACAACGTTTATTTTGTCATGGCTTTCACCCCGTACTGTTTTTAGTACGGGGTTTTTAATTGTACAAATTAAAATTTTCAGAAGGGCATCCATAAAGGTGGTGAGAAAGAATGTTTACAGGAATCGTTGAAGAAATTGGCACATTGCAGCGTATTTCACAACAGGGTGAAGCGTTAAAATTGAATATTTATGCCAAAAAGGTGCTTGAAGATATTCAGCTTGGCGATAGCATTTCGATCAATGGAGTTTGCCTGACGGTAACCGAATTCAATGCTAATTCATTTGCTGCCGATGTGATGCCGGAGACGTATAAATCGACTTCCTTGTCGCTTTTGCGGAGAGGGTCGCCTGTGAACCTCGAACGGGCGATGGCAGCGAACGGCAGGTTTGGCGGTCACTTTGTTACAGGCCACGTTGATGGTACCGGGTCGATCATCCGTAAGAAAACAAAAGATAACGCCATATACGTTGATATTGAAATTCCCGAACACGGGATTGAGTATGTTGTCTTTAAGGGGTCGATTGCGATTGATGGGACGTCACTAACGATTTTTGCGGTAGAAAATAATCTCATTACCGTTTCGCTCATTCCCCACACAAGTAAAGAAACCGTTCTTGGCTTGAAGGAACCAGGCGAGATTGTGAATATTGAATTCGATATGCTTGCAAAATATTTACATACCATCATCGAGAACAAAATGAGCAGCCAGCAAAAAGACAACCGGATATCTGCTGATTTCTTACGGGAAAACGGCTTCATGTAACTGAAAGGTGGAATTTAAATGTTTGACCGAATTGAAGATGCCCTTGAAGATTTAAGACAGGGAAGAATAGTCATTGTCTGTGACAATGAAGATCGCGAAAATGAAGGAGACTTTGTCTGTCTCGCTGAACTTTCCAGCCCGGAAGTGATCAATTTTATGGCGAAGGAAGGCAGGGGTTTGATTTGCGTGCCAATTACAAAAAAAATGGCCGAGAAGCTACGATTGGACCCAATGATCGAAAACAATACCGATTCACACGGAACGGCTTTTACCGTCAGCATTGATCATGTTGAAACGACGACGGGGATCAGTGCGTTTGAGCGGTCTTTAACGATCAGAAAAATGCTGGATAAGAAAGCAACCGGAGGCGATTTTAAACGTCCAGGGCATGTTTTTCCGCTTATCGCCAACAACGGCGGTGTCGTGGAAAGAGCCGGCCATACGGAAGCGGCTGTTGATTTAGCTAGATTATGCGGCTCGCCGCCAGCCGGGGTTATCTGTGAAATCATGAATGAAGACGGTACGATGGCCAGAGTTCCTGACTTGAAGAAGCTTGCCAATAAATTTGATATGAGGATGATTACAATCGCGGATTTAATTCAATACCGTCTTAAACATGATTCACTTGTTCAAAAAAGATGAAATTGTATATAAGGAGAGAAACACGATGAAAAAAATAATCGAAGGAAATTTGATTGGAACAGGCTTGAAAATGGCGATCGTTGTCGGCCGTTTTAATGAATTTATCACAAGCAAGCTGCTCAGCGGTGCCGAGGATGCGCTTTATCGGCATGGCGTCCAGGAAGAAGATGTCACGATTGCCTGGGTTCCGGGAGCATTTGAAATTCCTTTGATGGCCAAAAAACTTGCCGAATCAGGAAAATATGATGCTGTCATTACGCTCGGAACAGTAATAAGAGGGGCGACACCCCATTTCGAATACGTTAGCGGCGAGACGGCAAAGGGTGTTGCCAGCAGCAGCCTCCAGACAGGGATCCCAATCATTTTTGGCGTATTGACGACCGAAACAATTGAACAAGCGATTGAACGGGCCGGTACAAAAGCTGGAAACAAAGGCTGGGAAGCAGCAACAGGTGCCATTGAAATGGCGAATTTGTACAAGCAGCTATAATAGACGGAACAAGCTCCAGTGTGGGGCTTGTTTTTTTCTGGCTGTCAGATTATCCACTCAATTGGGGAATCAAGTTTTACATCTAGTTTTTACATGCAAAGCAGTTGAAAATTTGAAATCCAGATTGGGTATAAAGCTTTTACAAAATGCTTTCTGTAGAATTAACAGTACTTTTCTGATAAAATACTGACTTGTGGCTTACCTGAACTTTTCAGGCAAAGCGGGTAGGGAGAGGGCTATGAAAAACTGGATATGATTTAATTGCACAATAGGCTAAATCAATTCTTTCAGCTTGAAAGAAATCAGACATCGGTAAAACAAGAGATGCTGGCCGGCTCGGTCGGTTTTTTTACGATTGTCTATATCATTGCGGTGAATTCGCTAATCCTCTCAGAAGCAGGAATTCCTTTGGAAGCGGCGATCATCGCTACGATTGTGACCTCGGTGACTGGCTGCCTGTTAATGGGATTGTGGGGAAATGCCCCGATTTTACTCGTGCCCGGGATGGGAATTAATGCTTTATTTTCCTACACGATGGTCAACTCAATGGGGTTATCCTGGCAGGAAGCACTAGGAGTCGTGTTTGTTTCCGGACTGATGTTTTGCATCGTTGCTTTTTCAAAGTATGCGAAAAAATTAAGTGAGGCGATTCCGTATTCTTTGAAGGAGGCGATTACGGTTGGTCTTGGCCTGTTTCTCATGTTCATCGGACTTGAAAAAGGCGGGATTATCGTAAGGGGCAGTAACTCCATTATTTCACTTGGTGAACTAGGGAATCCAGAGGTGGTTGCAACGATTTTGACATTTTTGATTGCAATCATTTTGTTTTTACGTAACGTTTCCGGCAATTTTTTTATCAGTATCATCGCCGGGACGATCATTTCCTGGTCCTTCGGCTTAATTGGCCCGGCTGCCTCGGCAGAAAAAACGTTTACCTTGCATGATTACTCGACTGTGTTTGCGGCTTTTTCTTTTGATGGAGTGCTTTCTTTTACTTTCTGGGTAGCCGTTTTCTCAATGACGATGGTACTTGTTTTTGAGAATATCGGCCTTGTTCACGGTCATTTGAATTTTATCGGGAGATCCGAGAAATTCACACGTGCTTTTCAAGCAAACGCTGTTTCTGCACTGCTTTCTGGTTTATTCGGCACGAGTCCGACCGTTTCAACGGTTGAGAGTGCAGCAAGCATGGCTGCCGGGGGGAGAACCGGGTTGACCGCTGTCACCGCAGGCCTGCTCTTTGGTGTATCGGCATTTTTAATCCCATTGATCAAATTAATTCCTGACAGTGCGATTGCCCCGATTTTAATCATTATTGGCGGGTTGATGCTGCAAAATATCCGCAATCTTGACATGAAGGATTTAAGTGAAAGTTTTCCGGCTATGTTTATTATTGTGATGATTCCATTTACCTACAGCATTGCTGACGGAATTGCGATTGGATTTATTCTTTATCCAATTTTGAAAATTGCTATTGGTAAAGCACGCGAAGTTTCTTTAACATTATATTTCATTTCTGCTTTATTTTTAATGAATTTTGTCGTTCATTTTATTAGTTAACAAGAAGGGGGCACCTTAGGGTGTCTCTTTTTGTTTTCACGATTTTTGTAATCTCTTGCTTGTTTTCGTCCAAATAAAGGAGATAATTGCTTATCATGTAAAAAGTTTTCTGAAAGTTACAAATTTCGACAAAGTTACAATGATCTTTCCGCTAGAATGTAGGGTGGGATCAATAGACATTTGCAGACGGTTCGGAGGTTAACAGGAATGGAAGTTTTTGTTGCAAGGCAGCCGATTTTTAATAAGAAGGAAGAAGTTTTTGCTTACGAACTTCTCCATCGAAGCAATCAAGTAAATGTGTTTCCGAATGTAAATGGAGATCAGGCAACCGCCGATGTAATTATTAATAGCTTTCTGAACATCGGAATTGATGATGTAGCGAATGGCAAGCCATGCTTCATTAATTTTACAGAAAATCTTCTTCAATTGCGGCTGCCGACCTATTTTCGGCCGCGCGAAATTGTTGTTGAAATACTGGAGTCGGTCGAGCCTAGTGAAGAAATTATTGAGATTTGCCAGGAACTGAAAGCGCTCGGTTATAAAATAGCTCTTGATGACTATGCATTAAATGAGCAAAACCCATATTCTTCTGAGTTGCTGAGCTACGCTGATATCATAAAGGTAGATTTTTTACAAACATCGTCAGAAATCCGGGAAAGGATCGAATCTGCAGCAAAGTCGCAGAATATTCAGCTGCTTGCTGAAAAAGTTGAAACGAAAACAGAGTTTCTAACAGCAAAAGAAAAAGGCTACGATTTTTTTCAGGGCTATTTCTTTTCAAAGCCTGACATTGTTTCGACCTATGATATACCTACGTACTTCCCGTCCTATTTTGAAATGATCCAAAATTTTTCAATGACTGCACCAAGTATTGATGAGGTTTCAGAACTAATAGAAAGAGATTTATCCCTTTCTTATAAATTGTTAAAGCTAATTAATTCACCGGCATTTCGCCCGAAATATAAAATTAACTCAATCCGCCAGGCGATTATTTTGCTCGGGTTAATCGAAACCCAAAAGTGGATATATGTTATGGCAGTAAGAGAGACAACAGGAATGGCAAAAAGTTTATCAAAGGAAACAATAAAAATTTGCCTGACCAGAGCTAAAATGTGTGAATCGGTTGCGAGGCTAAAGAAACAAACAGCGTTTTGTTCAAGTTTCTTCATGACAGGTATGTTTTCTTTAATGGATACGGTGATGGGAACTTCGATGGAGAAGATCCTCAAAGACTTGCCGCTGCAAGACGAGATTTGCGAAGCTCTAAAAGGAGAGCCAAATTGCTATAAGGAAGTACTCGACCTTGTCGTCGCAGTTGAAAAAGCGGATTGGATTAAGATTAATCAGAAATGCCGTGAGTTTAAGATTGAGGAAAAGGACTTGTTCTTGATCTATGCTGAAGCGTTAAACTGGTCTGATCATCTCCTGAATGACGAAGCAAGTAACCAAAACAAGTTAATATAGGCGAGTTCATTCGTATACTGCCGAAAAAAATAACTGTGTTTGGAAAAGCACAATAGGAATAACTTTAATTGAATATTAAACTGAAATGTGGCACTCTTGTAATAGCTATTTTTAAAGCCAGTAAAACGATGATGGAGGTTTAGTCCTTGCAGATTGATATCATAAAATGCCATGGTTCCGGCAATGACTTTTTACTAATAGATGAGCTTTCAAATGATTACGTCTTTACGGAAGAGCAACGGGCAGAACTTGCCAAAGCATTATGTGAACGTTCAAGCGAACTGGGAGCGGATGGAATATTGTATGTCATGCCTTCAAAGCATGCTGATGCACGGATGCGTGTGTTTAATGCAGATGGTTCCGAGGCGTCGATGTGCGGCAATGGCTTGCGCTGTGTTGCCCGTTATGTTTGTGAACTGCAAAAAAAGAGCAGTGCTGTAATCGAAACCATGAAGGTCAATCTGTCTGTTAATAAAATGGATGATCTTTTTGCTCATGTTCCAACTTATCAGGTTGAAATTTCACCTGTTTCTTTTGCTTTAAAAGATTTACCGTTAAATCTTCCCCAAGAAAGCTTGCATCATGAAAAGATACCCGCTCTTTCCGATCAATTGCGATTTACGGCTTTGGCTGTTCCAAACCCGCATCTTGTCGCGATCGTCGAGGCTGAGCAAATTCATTCAGACTTGCAAAAACACTTGAGTGAGCGCGTAAATGGCCCAAATGATTTGTTTCCTGATGGTGTGAACGTCAGCTTTGTTACAGCGCTTGAGGACGGGGCAATTTATGTGAGGACCTTTGAACGAGGCGTCGGTTTTACAAATGCCTGCGGTACGGCGATGTCTGCTTCAAGTCTTGTCACATACTTGAACGGATTAAATGACAAAGAAAGATCGATCGAGGTTTATAATAATGGCGGGAAGGTTCACTGTATCATCCACGAACAAAACGGAAATTATTCAATTGACTTAATTGGAAATGCCACGTATGTATACAAAACGAAGGTCAATTTTAATTGGAACGCCGTTGATCATTTCCAAACAGGCCCGAAGGAATTCTTCAAAGAGGAATCAACACATTATGAAAAATTACAGGAGCATGTAAAAGACTATTTAAGCAAATATATTTAAATTTGAAAAGCAGCCGCCATTATAACAGGTAGCTGCTTTTTGCTATTTAGCCCCATTGGTAAGAAACTCCAAAACAGGTTCAAATGATTGTATTTCCTTTGTTTGGAAGAATGTTTGGAAAGGACATCCTTGCGTTTTTAATCTTTTTAACATCGTGGTTATTTGAAAGGTGTCTATAGTTAATTTTTCGTTTACCTCCTCCCAAAAAAGCGGCGCTGAAATCGTTGCATTTTTATTTCCTCTCGGAGAATATGGAGCAATGATCGTCTTTCCTTCTGCATGCTGGACATAGTCGACATATAGGCGTTTTCCACGCTTTTTCTTCATTCGTTCGACCGTAAAGGAATCAGGGTCCTTTGAAACGAGATAGTCGGCGACAAACGATGTAAACATGCGGGTCTGCTCGTAAGAAAAGCGGTTTTCCGGCAATGGTAAATATACTTGGAGACCTTTATTCCCGGATGTTTTGATAAAACTGATGAGCTTGAGATGGTCCAGCACTTCCTTAATCAAGCGGGCCGCCTTAATGGCGAGCGGAAACGCATCCTTTGAGGGCGGGTCGAGGTCAAAGACTATTTCACTCGGGCCAGTGCTATGAATCGTTTGGAAAGGAACATGAAACTCGAAGGCAAGCTGGTTGCCAAGCCACAGCAAGCTTTTCAGATCGTTGCAAACAATGTAGTAGATCCCATCGCTTTCGCTGGTGTCAATGAATTCAGGTGTATAATCGGGCCGGTTTTTCTGAAAAAATGCTTCACCAAATATTCCATGCGGATAGCGTATTGTAGTCAAGAGCCGATCCCTTAAAAACGGCAGAAAATAAGGGGAGATTTCTCGTAAATAATGAATGTAATCGATTTTTTTAATGGGCGGCGTTTCCCAAAGCGGCTTATCGGGATGGGTAATTTCGACATCAACAGGAACGTTTTTCTGCTGCTGGACAAATTTTTCGAATGTACATTCTTCAGGCATCAAGTCAAAACGAAATCGCTCGAAATGGGGTTCTCTCATTTGCAGTTCGTATATTTCCAAATATTTTAGCTCTACACAAATAGCAGGTTCAACATAAATAAATTCGCTGTCTTCCTCTATTTTATTTTCTTTAACGATCTGGAATAACGCATTTTTCTCTTCAGGCTTAAGTCCAAATAAGAAATTTCCGATCGGGACAGGGCTGCCATCCTTAAATACTGAAGCATAAAAATAGCCATTTGTCTTTTCATAAGCTGAAATGAAACAAGACACGTACTTCCAATTTTTATTTTTTATCCATTCCCGCGTCCTTGTTCCAGCTGTCCAGTGACTATTCACCTGCTTTGCGACGATTCCTTCGCCATCATACAGGATAACCTTCTCCCAAATTTTCTTAAAATCTTTATGCGCCGGAATCATCTGAACCAGCTTATGCTGTTTTTCGTCAGGTTCGAGGGGAAGGCCTGCCGTTTTAAAAAAATTCAGCAAAATTTCCTTGCGCTCGATGAATTTCTTCTCTTTTAAGGATTTGCCCTTCAGCTGTAAAATATCAAATATCAGCAGCCTGCATGGGGAAGCTTTGGCCTTCTGATGTATTCTTTGTTCAGACCGCATCCTGCCTCGAACTTGGATGGAATCAAAGCCAGCTTTAAAGCGGTTTTCGAGAAAGACAAGCTCTCCATCGAGTACAAAAGGCAGGTAGGGTTCGAAGACGGAGCGATTTTCAACAAGAAACTGTTCAATTTCCGGAAATAAGGAAAGAAGCTCTTTGCCGTTCCGGCTAATTAAAGTTATGTCATTGTCCCAGGTTAATATCGCTCTAAACCCGTCATATTTCACCTCATAAACCCAATTTTCGCCTTTAGGAACATCAAACGTAAGGGTAGGCAGCATCGGTTTCATTCTGCTTTCATCCTTTCGAGCTTTGTTTATATTAGCTTGCCTTTTTGGCATTAAAACTAATCTGTTTCCAGTTGTTTTAATGAATTTCTTGCCTCTGTTCACACAAATTAAGAGTAAACAAAAACGAATGGAGAATCCGTATGCATACAATTTGGAAGGGCAGCATTAGCTTCGGACTGGTTAATATACCGATTAAGCTGCATGCAGCAACTGAAGATAAAGATGTGAAGCTCCGCACTTTGCATAAGGAATGCAAATCACCAATTAAATACGAAAAGGTTTGCCCGGTCTGTGAAAAGGAAGTAAAAAATGAAGACATCGTAAAAGCTTTTGAGTACACAAAAGGGAAGTTTGTGGTTCTAGATGACGATGATTTAGAAAAATTAAAGAAGGAAAATGAAGATAAAGCGGTTGAAATTATCGATTTTGTCAAGATCACAGAAATCGATCCGATTTACTACAGCAGAAGCTATTATATGTCACCGGGAGATGGAGGAGGCAAGGCATATTCACTGCTGCGAAAAGCGCTTGATGAGTCGGACAAGGTTGGGATCGCCAAAATCGTGATTAGATCAAAGGAACAACTGGCAGTAGTGCGGGTATATAAAAATACACTGGTCATGGAAACGATACATTATCCGGACGAAGTTCGCGGAGCGATTGATGTACCCAATGTTCCTGCCGAAGATAAAGTAACTAAAAAGGAGCTTGATACGGCGATCATGTTAATTGATCAGCTGACAGCCGAGTTTGAGCCGGAAAAATATACCGATGACTATCGGAATGAACTGCTGGAATTAATTGAAGCGAAACGTACAGGTAAAGAGACGGTTACCCCGACGGAAAAAGAGCCAAAATCAAATGTTACCGATCTCATGGCTGCCCTGCAAGCTTCTATTGATAAAACAAAACCAAAAAAGGCGCCAGCCAGAAAAAAGCGCACCGCCACGAAAACAAGAAAAGAAGCATAGGAGTTGAGTGGATTTGTCCATGAAAACAATGGCCATCCCTGTTTTTCATATATGAAAAGAGATCTGGAAGTTTGCATGTGCTTCATGTATGATTTTATTAATCCGAGAAACAGGCTAAAGCTCAGCCTCCCGTAATCCATTTTCCGGCAGTGATGCGGTTGGTGATGCTACTACTGCCCCCGCATTGCCCATCGGTTGAAAAGAGGCGATTGTTGAATTCTGCGAACAGCAAATGGAGGTAACAGAGTGAACCAAAAGATCTTGCCAGCGTCATCAAGTATGAAAGAGTTTGAAATATTTTTGGATAGTCCCTATCAGATCGGTGTGTTTCTGGAGATGCATATCGCTCAATTAAAAAATGTCAATGCGATGGCGCGACAGCATAATAAAAAAATGATTTATCACGTCGATATGATTCATGGCATTAAAAACGATGACTATGCTACAGAATACATATGCCAGGAATATCGACCGTACGGCCTTATTTCAACAAAGTCGAGCGTCATCCATAAAGCAAAGCAAAAAGGGGTGATAGCCGTGCAACGGATTTTTTTAATTGACAGCCATGCCCTTGAAAAGAGCTACAAGCTTGTTGAAAAGACCAAGCCAGATTACATCGAAGTCCTTCCAGGTGCAATGCCGTGGATGATTAAGGAAGTGAAGGAACGCCTGAACACTCCTATATTTGCCGGTGGCTTAATCCGTTCACCCGAGGAAGTAAAAAATGCCCTAAAAGCAGGTGCTGTCGCGATTACCACGTCGAAAACGGACCTATGGGATATGTTTATCCTCTAGGTCGATCAACATACACAAAGAAAAAAATCTTAATTTGTTGACAACGCTTTCACAGGTCAGTATACTGATAATTAACAAGTTAATGAATCGTGATGGAGAAAAGGAGATTCACGCAGATTGCCTCTTTCAGAGGGTTATTCTGTCGTGTATCTCCTTTTTCTTATCAAACTTGTTGTTAAATAAAAATCAAACGCTTTCAAAAAAGAAAGGGGAGTATTTATGACTGCTTTTATGGGAGAAGTCATCGGCACCATGATTTTGATTATCTTTGGAGCCGGAATTGGCGCCGGGAACACATTGAAAAAATCTTACGCCAATAATGCGGGATGGATTGTCATAACCATCGCCTGGGGACTTGCCGTAACAATGGGAGTATTTGCGGTTGGATCCATCAGTGGTGCACACTTAAATCCTGCGGTAACGATTGGATTGGCAGTGAATGGAGATTTTGCCTGGGCGGATGTACCGGCATATATCCTCGCGCAAATGATCGGTGCTATTTTAGGTTCTTTTGTAGTCTTTTTACATTACTTGCCGCACTGGAAAGAGACTCCTGATCCGGCAGCCAAGCTTGGTGTATTTTCGACAGGCCCGGCAATTCCTCACACATTTTCAAACCTTTTAAGTGAAATTATTGGTACTTTTATTCTTGTTCTAGGATTGCTTTTCATTGGTGCAAACCAATTTACAGAGGGATTGAACCCAATCGCGGTCGGCTTACTGATTGTTGTCATCGGGATGTCGCTTGGTGGAACAACCGGTTACGCGATTAATCCGGCTCGTGACCTTGGTCCGCGGATTGCTCACTTTTTGCTTCCGATCCCAGGTAAGGGTGGCTCCAACTGGGGGTATTCCTGGATTCCGGTGGTTGGTCCGATTCTGGGTGGTTCACTAGGCTCCGTATTCTATCAATATATGTATAACGGAAAAGTGAATGCGATGACATGGAGTGTTATCTCTATTACAATAGTAATATTATTATTAGCGTATTTATTCGGAAAAAAACAGTCAGGTGAAATGGACCAATCAAAGGCTGTCGCATAAAAACATAACATATTCGGGGGAGAGGCATTCATGGAAAAATTTATTTTATCTTTAGACCAAGGAACAACAAGTTCACGGGCAATTCTTTTTAACAAACAAGGAGAAATTGTTCATTCTGCCCAAAAGGAATTTACGCAATATTTTCCACAGCCGGGCTGGGTCGAGCATAATGCAAATGAAATTTGGGGCTCGATTTTGGCGGTTATAGCCGGCTGTTTATCCGAATCCGGAGTGAAGCCTGAACAAGTCGCCGGGATCGGGATTACCAACCAGCGTGAAACGACTGTTGTCTGGGATAAGGAAACAGGCCAGCCGGTATATAACGCGATTGTCTGGCAATCCCGGCAAACTAGCGACATTTGCGATGATCTAAAGAAACAGGGCCATAACGATTTATTCCGCAATAAAACAGGCTTGCTCATTGATGCATACTTCTCCGGAACGAAAGTAAAATGGATTTTGGATAATGTTGAAGGCGCACGCCAAAAAGCAGAAGAAGGCAAGCTCTTATTTGGAACGATTGACACATGGCTCATCTGGAAGCTATCAGGAGGCAAAGCACACGTAACCGATTACTCAAACGCGTCAAGAACACTGATGTTCAATATTTATGATCTTAAATGGGATGATGAGCTTCTTGAAATTTTAACAGTACCAAAGTCGATGCTGCCTGAGGTTCGCCCGTCTTCTGATATATATGCGCACACAATCGACTACCATTTCTTTGGTAAAGAAGTGCCGATTGCCGGTGCAGCAGGTGACCAGCAAGCAGCACTTTTCGGCCAGGCTTGCTTTGGTGAAGGGATGGCGAAAAACACTTATGGAACCGGTTGCTTCATGCTCATGAATACTGGCGAAAAAGCGGTTCGTTCAGAGCACGGGTTGTTAACAACTCTTGCCTGGGGATTGAACGGGAAAGTGGAATATGCCCTTGAAGGAAGTATCTTTGTTGCCGGCTCTGCCATTCAATGGCTTCGTGACGGATTAAGAATGCTAAAGGATGCAAAAGATAGTGAGGGATATGCAAGCAAGGTTCAATCTACTGACGGCGTCTATGTTGTGCCCGCTTTTGTTGGTCTTGGAACACCATATTGGGATAGTGATGTACGTGGAGCAATCTTTGGCATAACACGGGGAACGTCAAAAGAACACTTTGTCCGGGCGACACTTGAATCGCTTGCCTACCAGACAAAAGATGTTCTCGGCGCAATGGAAGCAGATTCGGGAATTGAACTGAAGACATTGCGTGTTGATGGTGGAGCAGTTAAAAATAACTTTTTGATGGAATTCCAAAGCGACATTTTAAATGTTCCTGTTGAAAGACCTACTATCAATGAAACGACTGCACTTGGCGCAGCCTATCTGGCCGGGCTTGCGGTAGGTTACTGGGAAAGTCAGGAAGAAATTGCCCAACAATGGTCCATTGATCGATCATTTGAACCTACAATGGCTGACAACGACCGCGACAAGCTCTATCAAGGCTGGAAGAAAGCTGTCCATGCGACAATGGCATTTAAGTAATATTTTTCAAAGACATAAATATATGTTATGATTAAACTAAGTTAATACTCGGCAGGAGACAGGGAGAGACCACAAATACACTATTGGATCTAGCGATAGTGTGCTTTGTGGTCTTTTTTCTACATTAGGAGGGTACTAAAATGGAAAAGTTTTCGAACCTGAACAGAACAACAATAGTAAATAAGCTGAAGTCTGAATCCTTTGATGTTCTTATCATCGGGGGAGGAGTTACAGGCGCTGGAATTGCACTTGATGCTGCTGCTAGAGGAATGAAAGCTGCGCTCGTAGAGATGCAGGATTTTTCAGCTGGAACCTCCAGCCGTTCAACGAAGCTTGTTCATGGAGGCCTTCGCTATTTAAAACAATTTGAAGTGAAGCTGGTAGCAGAGGTGGGCAAGGAAAGAGCGATTGTCTATGAAAACGGTCCACATGTAACGACACCGGAATGGATGCTGCTGCCTATGCATAAAGGTGGAACGTTTGGCAAAACAAGCACGTCGATCGGTTTGATGGTATACGACTTTCTGGCGGGTGTGAAAAGAACAGAGCGCCGAAAAATGCTTGGTGCTGATGAAACCTTAAATAAAGAACCGCTTGTCAAAAAAGACGGCTTAAAAGGCGGCGGTTATTATGTAGAATATCGGACAGACGATGCCCGCCTCACGATTGAAGTGTTAAAAGCTGCAGTTGAAAAAGGAGCTACCGCCGTAAACTATGCGCGCGCCGACAATTTGTTATATGAGAATCAAAAGGTTGTCGGGGCATCAATAACCGACTTAACGACGGGAGAAGTGTTTGAAATCCGTGCTGACAAGGTGATCAATGCGACAGGGCCGTGGGTCGATACAATCCGTGAAAAGGATGGCTCCAAAAAAGGCAAAACGTTAAAGCTTACCAAAGGCGTTCATATTGTCATTGACCAGAGCCGCTTTCCGCTGAAACAGGCTGTTTATTTTGATACACCTGACGGACGGATGGTGTTTGCGATTCCACGCGAAGGAAAGGCTTACGTTGGAACAACGGATACTTTTTTTGATGCGGACAAAGCGAATCCAGGCGTAACACAGGAAGACAGGGCTTATATCATTGACGCCATCAATTACATGTTTCCAACTGTGAATATTACCGAAGCGGATGTCGAATCCAGCTGGGCCGGCATCAGACCGCTCATCCATGAAGAAGGACGGGCACCATCAGAAATATCACGGAAGGATGAGATCTGGGAATCTGAATCAGGACTTATCACGATCGCAGGCGGTAAGCTGACAGGATATCGGAAAATGGCAGAAACGATTGTCGATTTAGTGGCACAAAAGCTAAGTAATGAGAAAAATAAGCAGTTCCCGAAAAGTTCAACAATGCATATGCCGATCTCCGGAGGGGACGTCGGTGGATCAGAAGGTTTTACTCGCTATATTGCTCAGCAAACAGAACAGGGGATGTCTTTAGGGTTGACAAAAGAAGAATCTTCCCAGATTGCAGCCATTTATGGTTCGAACAGCCCGGTTGTTGTTGAATTAATTAACGCCAATCACGACATAAGAAACAAATACCAGCTGCCAAAGGTTTTATTCGGACAATTAGAATATGCAGTCCAATATGAAATGGCTGCAACCCCGCTTGACTTTTTCTATCGTAGAACGGGCGCCCTGTTGTTTAATATCGCCCTCGTTAAAAAATGGAAAGAGCAGGTAGTTGATTATTTTGCTGACAAGTTCGCCTGGACAGATGGGGAAAAACAAAACCACATAAAGGAATTAGAAGCGGCAATAGCCGAGGCACAGCCTGGTTATAAAGAAAATACAAAACTCTCCATTTAATTGGAGAGTTTTTTCATTGAAGAATTTATAAAATAATACAGAGGTTTGCGAATTTATTTTTTTTCAATAAACTTTGTTTTGTAATAGATATAATCAACTTTACGCTTTGTACTCATTAATTGTGACGCTAATATTGCTGTGTAAATTGTTGTTAAGATTAATCCGCCGAAAGCGATGCTATATAACGCATTACCTTTTTTCTGTCCAGTTAACAAGTTTGTTCTGCATTTTTGCTTTAATCGATTATCAACAGTCATTTCATAACCCCTTTAAATTAAATTTGTAAGTTTATTATCTTTTGTAATAAGATGAAATATACACTTATACATTGAAGGAAAGATACAGGTTAAATTTTGGTAACGAACCTGCTTATTCTCATGCAATTCTGACGATAAGCGACCAGCTTTACGCCCGGCATATTTTCTATTAAAAATACTGATTTATTGCAATCCCTTTTGCATTATTAGCCTGGAAGAAAAGCGAATCCCACTTTTTTTCTTACTGGGGATACAGGATAGAAAAGGGCAATTAAAGTTGACTTTGCGGCTCTATTAATTTACTATTAAAGTAACGCTATAAAGCTCGTTATATAATTAGATGGATACAAGTAGTCGCAACTGGAATGAAAGTAGGCCGATTCCTTATTTCGTTGCAAAGCTGCGGCTTTCGTTTTTTCCGAATTTTATAAAAAGTGTTATGGTGAAACAATTTCAGGAGGTTTTTCATTATGAAAAACGGTAAAGTAAAATGGTTTAATGCAGAAAAAGGATTCGGATTCATTGAAGCAGAAGGTGGAGAAGATGTATTTGTTCATTTCTCTGCTATTCAAGGTGATGGCTTCAAATCATTAGACGAAGGCCAAAGCGTGACTTTCGAAGTTGTTGAAGGAAACCGCGGACCACAAGCGGCTAACGTTACCAAAGCTTAATAACTCGAAAATCTTAAGGTGGTGCTCAGGTGGCACCGCCTTTTCCACTTATATCCTCTTTTCATAAATACCTGCATTTTGTCAATTAGGACAATCCTTTCCAACTGAAGATGTAAAGAATCAGGGGCCTAAAAGCCATCCCGCAGAACTAATTTTGCTTGGCCGGTCATGGAGCAGTTAAAGATGATAGCAGAGGGCTTGATTCTTTTTTGTAACTTTTGTAAAAGTAACGTTTTAATTGCCAGCGGATAGGTAAAATATGAATGGAGAAAGAAAACATTTTATAAAATATTGATGCATTACCTTAAGGTCAAGGTAATAAATGAGCATCCACACCAATGGTGTGAAGGAGGCATACACGGTTTGACAACATTTGAGCAATTTAATTTAAGCAAAGAACTTCAACGTGCTGTATCGAATATGGGCTTTGAAGAACCAACACCGATTCAAGCACAGGCGATCCCGCTTGCATTGACAGGCAGGGATTTAATTGGCCAGGCCCAAACTGGAACAGGTAAAACAACCGCTTTCGGGATTCCGCTGATCGAAAAAGCAGTCATTGAAGATGGCATTCAGGGCTTAGTTCTCGCACCAACGCGTGAGTTAGCCGTACAGGTGGCAGAGGAATTGAACAAGATCGGCAATGGAAAGGGAATTCGCACATTGCCAATATATGGCGGGCAGGATATTAGCCGTCAAATCAGAGCTTTAAAGAATAGGCCGCAAATTATTGCTGCCACCCCCGGGAGGTTAATGGATCACTTAGATCGCAGGACGATCCGTTTGCAAAACATCCATACTGTTGTCCTTGATGAGGCAGATGAAATGCTGAATATGGGCTTTATTGAGGATATTGAAAAGATTCTTGGCCAGATACCGACGAAATATCAAACTCTGCTTTTCTCGGCTACAATGCCAAAGCGAATTCAGTCGCTTGCTGAAAAATTTATGGACAATCCTGAGCTGGTCAGAGTCAAAGCAAAAGAAATGACTGTCACGAACATTGAACAGCATTATGTTGAAGTTCAGGAAAAGCAAAAGTTTGATGTGTTATCCGGCTTTCTTGATATCCAATCTCCTGAACTGGCGATTATTTTTGGACGGACAAAAAAACGGGTCGATGAACTGGTTGAAGGTTTAATCAAACGCGGTTACTCGGCAGAAGGAATTCACGGGGACGTTCCCCAGTCGAAACGGGATCAAGTAATCCGCCGTTTTAAAGAACAGTCAATTGATATCATGGTTGCCACAGACGTAGCCGCCCGTGGCCTTGATATTAGCGGCGTTTCCCATGTATATAACTTTGATATTCCACAGGATCCCGAAAGCTATGTACACCGGATCGGCCGAACAGGACGTGCAGGCAAAAAAGGTATTGCCATAACTTTCGTAACGCCGCGGGAAACAGACCATTTGCGGTCAATTGAAAATATGACTAAGAAAAAAATGTCCAAAACACCGATTCCGACGATGGGAGAAGTTTTGGCAGGCCATCAGGAAGCGACCATGCAGCGGCTTCGCGATGTAATGGAACAAGGTAATTTCTCAGAATATAAGCATATTGCCGAAACACTGCTGGAGGATACAGATTCGGTGACATTGCTTGCTTCCGCATTAAAACTATTAACAAAAGAGCCGGATGCAACACCTGTCAGATTAACGGCAGTGGAGCCGCTCCGTTCTAAAAAGCCGAACGCCGGCAGAGATCGAAACCGCTCTGATCGGGATTGGAACCGCCGCAATGATAGAAGCAGAACAAGAAATCGTCCGGCTCGCAAGAATAAATTCCAGTAATATAGGTTTAATTTGGCATAAATTGTCCATATTATTAGGTATAGTGGCAGTCCATAAAATACCACTCATATGCTTGATTAATTTAGGAGGAATTAAAAAATGGCAACAGGTAAAGTAAAATGGTTTAATTCAGAGAAAGGCTTTGGATTTATCGAGACGGATGGTGGAGAAGATGTGTTTGTTCATTTTTCTGCTATTCAGGGAGATGGATTTAAGACGTTAGAAGAAGGTCAAAGCGTGACTTTTGGTGTCGAAGAAGGCCAACGCGGACCTCAAGCTGTCAACGTCCAAAAAGCTTAATTTTTTGCATTATAAAAGGTTTTTGGTGTAAAGAAAGCTATTTTATAAATGAATAATGCCAGTAGAATTCACTGTTATGTAAAGGATCGAGCGGCTTTTAAGGCAAGCAACACATATTAGATGCAAGCTTGGGGCCTGGAGGTATTGCGTTCATGGCAGTGAATTCTTTTTTTAAATATTTTAATAACATGATGAAAATCGGTTGGACTCTTTTGACGTCTTGTTCCAGCGCACTTCTTTATTTAGGCTAAAAGTATTAACAAGATTTGCCGGCGCGGTGCATATAATAAATGTGTTTGGTGCCAGTCCGTTAAAAATAGAAACGGGGAGGAAAAACATTATGGCGTTTGGTAGAAAGAAAGATATAGAAGTAGTAACGGAAGAAACGAAGGTATGGGAATGTACATCTGATGGCTGCAACGCCTGGGTAAGGGATAATTTCAAAAGCAGTGAAACACCTTTATGTCCTATCTGTAGTAGTGAGATGAGGCAGGGTATTAAACTGCTCCAAGTTGTTGTTAACAGCAGCCCCAAGTATAAGCATTCTTGAACTGATTGACTTAAGGATCCGTCCATAATTTTTAGTATAAATAGTAAGAGAATTATTATTTTTCGCTATTGTAACCGAATAGAAGAAAAACGGGCAAATGGATTGCCCGTTTTTATATTTCAGAGTGCTTCCTTATAATGTTCCTTGCAGAACGCTGCTACCTTTTCTTCCTCATCTTCCTCCAGCTCAAACTCAAGAATTTTTTCAGTTGCATCATCGATGAAATGATAGTTGGCGATTTTTTCGCTTTCTTCGGTCACGATAAACAGTACTTTAAGAGATAGTCCTGCTTCCATGTGCAATTCGTCGTCTTCAGGAACCTCTACTCTTAGAAAAAAATCATAGCGATCTCCGGTTAAAATTCCGAATGGATCTCCGATTTTTTCAACTGTATACTCCGTGATATTCATTGTATTGCACCCCTTCGGACATTTTTCAAGGTCATTCGGCTTTATGCTTGTTTCTTTTTTATTCTGTCCATTATTTCTTCAAGATTCTCTGGTTTTAAAAACTCAATCGGTGAAAAACCTTTTTCAAAGTTGATTGAATCGGATTCAATCAGCATTACATATTTATCGTTCATTTTGCCGATATGGATGTGATCGCCGAAATCCGCAAGCATTCCATTAACGGAAATGTGGTCAAGCTTCACTTTTAGCTCGAGTTCAGGTGTATGGTCGACTAATTGGGCAGCAGCTTCGACAATCTGGGCGGTGGAAAATTGCTCTTGCAGCTCCCGTTTTGGGCTCGATGCCCATATTTCCATCGCTGATTCAAACTGTTCTCTTTCGTCGCTGTCAGGCTCAAACCGATCTTCAAGCTGCTCACGAACCATGCCGATCACTTGTGTCTTAACAATCTCCGGCATTGACTCAGCGTAATCAACATACTTCAAGAAGTCCTCAAAATAGCGTGCATGCGATGCCTGGTGGATCTTTAATTCAGCCTCTTCAATGATCCCCTCTTCAGGCATATATGGATATTGGATCGATTTCATATTTTTCGTCGTTATTGCCATTTCGACATGATTAATTAAGGTTGACTCATCAGAAATGGACGCAACTTTTGGTTCAAAGTCACACTTCATGATAAACACAAAAGGTTCGTCAAAATATTTTCTCAGCTTTGCTGAGGCAACCAGAAAAACGCCGCCACGGACAGCGCTTGTATCCAAGTAAGCCTGCACCAATTGTTCGTTTGCTTCCTGAAATTCAGGACTGGATGTGGCTGATTTTACCCTTTGGAAAAGATTATAGTTCGGATTTGAACTAAGCTCATGCCCAGCTTCGACAATAAAATGACCGATCTTGGTCGGGACTTGGTCTGTTTTTGGATGGCGGTCAACTTTTCTTTTTGAAATTTTCGCCAGTTCACCGTCCAAAAAGATTTTTAACGCGCTTTGTTCATAATCTTCATGGTTTAGCGTTTGAAAATGTTTATAGCGTCTATCTGTTTGCTCGCCTTTCCCTTCTACTTGAATAACGTAAAAGGATAAATAGATGATTTCAAAATCCATGATGTTCCCCGTTTCTGCAATTCAGCTCTCCTCAGTATAGAAAAGCAGGCTGTCTTTCGTCAATGGAAAAGGTCTAATATAAACGGACAGAATTTACTAATATATATTCGAAAAGTAATTAGTAGAGAGCATACTGCTTGTCAAAGAAAGGAATATAAGGAAAAATAGTCTTACGAGTATTAAGTGCTATGGGACTGTCCTTAATCATAATGTTAAACTAAGGGTATGGATGGTTTTCTTCGAATAATTTCGATAGTTAACATACAATCGCACAAGGTATTTAATGATGAAAGGGGCGTGGATAATGAACGGATTTGAACCACATACACTTGAAAGCATTCGACATAAAGGTTTACCAAAAACGAAGCTCGCGAAGAGGATATTTTTTATTGTTCTTGGTGCGATCTTAATGGGGGTTGGCCTGGAAGAATTTTTAGTTCCAAATCGTGTTTTGGACGGGGGAATTGTCGGGATTTCGATTATCCTTGCTCATCTGACAGGCTGGCGATTAGGCCTTTTTATTTTTCTTTTGAATATACCGTTTATTTTCATCGGATATAAGCAAATTGGGAAAACCTTCGCCCTATCGACACTGCTTGGAATCGCGGTACTTTCCGTGACTACATTTCTGCTGCATGAAGTCCCTGTCTTTACCGATGATCTACTGCTTGCGACTGTTTTTGGCGGAATGACTCTCGGAGTCGGAGTCGGAATGGTTATCCGCTATGGAGGCTCTCTCGATGGCACCGAAGTAATGGCTATTTTAGCTAATAAGCAGTTGCCTTTTTCGGTTGGTGAAATCATCATGTTTTTCAATTTATTTATTTTCGGGACAGCCGGTTTTGTATTTGGCTGGGATCGTGCGATGTATTCGATGATTGCTTATTTTATCGCATTTAAAGCGATTGATATTGTCATTCAGGGGCTTGATGAGTCAAAATCAGCCTGGATTATCTCTGACAATCATCAAGAGATTGGCAATGCCATTATTGCCCGGCTTGGCAGGGGAGTCACATATTTAGATGGAGAAGGGGCCTACACAGGTGATAACAAAAAGGTCATTTTCTGCGTGATTACCCGGCTTGAAGAAGCGAAGCTGAAAATGATCGTTGAAGACCTTGATCCATCCGCTTTTCTCGCCGTCGCAAATATATCTGAAGTGCGTGGCGGAAGATTCAAAAAGCGCGACATCCATTGATACATTCCTGAAGGCTGCATCGTGCCAGCCTTTGTCCATATACTTTGAATCCACAGGCCTTCGATGTAAATAAAAGGACTTTGATAATCTGAAACTTAAATATCTTTCAACCGTATTTATATTTAATAAAAAAATTTATTGAAGGGAGTCAACAATGAAGAAGAATATAACCATTGTCGGAATGATAGCCATCCTGCTAAGCGGCTGTTCGTTCATGGAGGATTTAAATCAATCGGTCGAATATGTCAATGATGCAACAACTTATATAAACGAAGCAAACCAATTTAGAGAAGAATTGCCGAAATTGGCGGAAGAAGCAATAGCTAACAATGAATCGGTTCAGGAGCTTAAGAACAGCTTGATTAATATGAAAGAAGATGCAGAAATTTTCATCGCCATTGAACCACCACAAATGGCAGAAGATATCCATGCCCAATTAACTGATTATAGTGAACAATTAAAAGTGGCCATAGATACGTATCTGGAAAATATCGAACTAGGAAATCTTGATTTAACTACATTGGAGGATTCGCAAATATTAACGACATTAAATGAAATTTCCAGTGTTGTTGAGCAGTTGGAACAGTTGGGATCTTAATTAGTATGTATGATGATCTGCGTGATTATTGACGAAACTTGAAGTGGAAGGCAATGAAATCAGATTGCGTTTCAACATAAAACGAAAAGAGTGATTTCTATTATTTTTGTTTCAATAAATAGAAGTCACTCTTTATGTTTTGTGCGCCGTTAGTTATACACCCATTTTTCGTCTTGTGTTGCTGACTTTTTTAGTTTGCTGGCTTTTCATTCTTTTCGTCGATTGAGAGTTATTGCCATTTAATTTGTTGTCAGCAGCTTGATTTTTCTTCGCTTCAAGCTGCTGCTTGATCGCTTCCTGCAAACTCACTTTCTTTTTTTGTGGTTCTGCTTGGTTTATTTCATTAGCATCAGACATATGTGATTCTCCTGTCGAGTTATTTTAGAGTTATTATAGCCTTATTGTTATTTATCATATCATAAAACGGAAGGTTTAAATCGTTCAAATGGCATTTATGTATAATTCATTCTTCAACTAACTTTTGAAAACTTTGTAAACCTTTTGGAACCGCCACGATTTCATCGTCGATTTCAAACGCAAATTTTTCATGGTTGTTTTCCAATAATTTCACTTTGCCATAATGCAATTGTCTGTGATGGTTAGGACAAACCGTGATGAGACTCAGGCTGGAAATAGAATTATCATAAGTTTGCGGATTAGGCATTACATGGTGTGTCTCTGCATAATATTCGCCATTAGGTGTTTCAAAGTAGAACGGTTCAATGCCAAGTGCAGTACATATTTCACATTTAAACCCTGAAGACCTTTGATAGTCCAGGGCAACATGGCTTTTTTCAATATATACACTGAGCGCTTCTGTTACTTCGCGAACTCCATGTATGTAAGTTCGCTCTAAAAAATGTATATCTTCGTATTGGCGAATTCGAGTATTAAAAAATTCAAACTCCAGCTTTTCGGTACCACCTATACTGCTGATTATACTTTCAAAAGTATGCGGATTAAGGGGGATGGAAGCCGTTTGAAAACCGTGGACAAGGTATTTATCGTACTCAGGTGACTCCTCTTCTCTAAAATGGTCCAAAGATATTGGCCTTCTTAACAAGTTTTGTAAGTACTTAATTTCGACACTATATCTTGGTTTTTCTTTTTCATCTTTTTCTAACCATAATTCATCTCCAGAAATTGAAAGGAACGGGGATCCGAGGATTTCGATGATTGCATAAATCCCTCGCCTTAAGCGCTTTTTTCCGTTTAATTGTTCCTTTGTCCTTTGATCATGCCCCACTCGAATAACCCCCAGCTGGCCCTTTTTAAACCAGTCTTTTTGCCAACGGGCCACCGAGAATAAATCATAAACTTCACCTGACAATAAAAACTCATCAATAGCCCACATTTTCGGGTTTGAAAAAAAAGTCCAATATCCAGTAGGTTCCACGCGCGTTCGCCTCCAATAGAAAACTCGACAATGTTCTTTCGTTATAACAACCACAGCTTTAGTATGTAAAATTACGCTTGGTTTCTATCACGTTGTAAGCAGATAACTACGAACAAAGCTTAACAAAAATTTTTCAATAAAATTACACTGTGTTCGAACATGCATAACAATAGTATTTTATACTCTGAAGCATAGAGGGATGCACTGCCAATACTATCAGTGCGAATTATTGTCACCTGAGTTCGGACAATAAGCAGTAAACATCTGTTCCCAAAAATGAAGAGGAGGGCAGTTATAGGGAAAGGATTCTCATTTGTTTTGATGTACATTAATTCTTGAAAAGGAATGGTGCGCCAGAATGAAGAATACACAGCAGGGGTATTTCGTGAAAAGGGCAGCTGTACTATTCGTTAGTCTGTTAGCAACAACATTTATCTCCCAATTCTCCCTATCAACTTCCCATTCAATTGAACAGAACATCGAGGTGCAGCTTCTGGGGATCAACGATTTTCATGGGCAGATTGATACATCCAAAAAAGTGAACAATCGGTCTGCCGGGAGGGCGGATTATTTAGCTGCATACTTAAAGGAACGAGAAAGAACAAATCCTAACACACTGCTGGTCCATGCAGGCGATGCAGTCGGGGGAAGCTCGCCATCATCCGCATTACTGCAGGATGAACCGGCCATTCATATGCTAAATGAACTAGGATTTGATGTCGGCACCGTTGGAAATCACGAATTTGATGAAGGTGTCCAAGAAATGATGCGTCTTATCGATGGAGGCAAACATCCTAAAACAGCAAAAAGGTACGGTGAATTCCAAGGTGCAAATTTTCCATACGCCGTTGCAAACGTAGTTGACAAAGATACGAACAAAACAATACTCGATCCCTATGTTATTAAAGAAGTTAAGGGGAAGAAAATAGGGTTTATCGGGGTCGTATACTCTGATACTCCTAATATTTTGGATTCGAGCAAGGTTAAAGATGTTAAGTTCACAGATGAAGTGACAGCCATTAATAAATATTCAAAAGAGTTAAAGGATCAGGGTATAGAAGCAATTGTTGTGCTTGCCCACAATCCAGGAAAATCCGAGATCGATGGGTCGAAACCAACTGGGGAAATTGTTGATTTTGCCAGACAAGTCGATGATGAAGTAGATGTAATCTTTGGTGCGCATAACCACACCTATTTGAACTCGGTAGTGGATGGCAAATTGCTTGTCCAAGCTTATTCCGCCGGAACGGCATTTGCCGATGTCGACCTCGTTATCGACGCTGCAACCGGGGATATAATCGAAAAAAAAGCGGAAATTATCGTAACCTATCAAGATGCAATCGAAGCGGATCGCCAAATGACTGAAATAGTCGCCGCATATCAAGAAGATGTTAGCGAGACGATTCATGAAAAAATTGGTGAAACCGGAGTGGAGCTGACAAGAGGGCAAAACGCAGCTGGAGAATCTGATTTTGGTACGCTAATTGCAGACAGCATGCGGCACACGATGAACACTGACTTTGCCTTTATTGAATCGGCTGGTATTCGTGCGGATCTTGATGCAGGACCGATTACATGGGGTGAATTGTTTACTGCGCTGCCATTCGGCAACCGCTTAATGAGTTTAACTATGACTGGCTCTCAAGTGCGCGATGCTTTAAATCAGCAGTGGTCTCCCAAGAAGCGTATGCTGCAAATTTCCGGCCTTAAATATACCTGGTCAAACGAATTACCAGCCGGACAAAAAGTGGTTGACATTTACTTACCGACTGGTGAAAAGATCAATCCTGACTCTGAATATTCAGTGGCCGTCAATACCTTCCTGGCTATGGGGAAAGACAACTTCACAGCATTTACTAACGGCAAAAACCGAGTAAAAGGCCCGGTGGATTTAGATGCTCTTACCGGCTATGTGGAAGCACAGCCAAAACCTATCATAGCTTCAGCTGGCAGTCGAGTTACTAAATTAAATAATGAATTCGTTCTTGCACCTAAAGTTGATCTGTATGGAGCGGTGGTTTCTAATGAACCATAGTAGAAGGGAAAATGGAACAAACCCGGTTCGATGACCGGGTTGTTCTTTTTAAACAGATTAAAACTTCGATCTCTACTTTGGTCCTATTGTGATATTCTCTGTTTTCTGCAAAAATAGTCTTTTTCAATTTAAGAAAGGGAGTTTCGATTAGAGAGTAAGCTTTTTGCCTCTATTTTAAGGGGAAGGTTTTCTGTACTCTTACGCTAGACATACGTATGACGGAACGCTCCTAAAAGAAGTGAGGACGCAGGAGATTCTAACAAGTTAAATACAAACACATTATCACGAATATTAGTAGTTTTCAAAGCTCCTGATAGCATTATGAAAACAAGAAAGGCCTATCGCTCAGACAAAATATCTCAGGTTAGGCCAAGTGGCAAAAAATGAAAGCTAAATGATTACCTTGAAAATACAGCCGCAAAGCTTATAATGCTGCAGTTTCAGCCTCTTCTTTAATAAAATCAATTTCGAATCCCAAATCCTTTAACATCTGGTGGTCTGCTGTGCCTTCCTGTCCTTCTGTTGTTAAGTAGTTTCCTAAAAAAATAGAATTTGCAGGATATAATCCTAGCGGTTGCAGGCTGCGTAAATTAACTTCTCTGCCACCGGAAATGCGAATTTCTTTTGAAGGATTAATAAACCGCATTAAACATAATACCTTTAAGCAATACCGCGGATTAAGTTCATCAACACCTTCTAATGGTGTTCCAGCGATAGCGTGCAGAAAATTTACTGGAATTGAATCAGCATCTAAAATTTTTAAGCTCCTGGCCATATCGATGACATCCTGCTGAGTTTCCTTCATTCCGATAATAACACCGGAGCAGGGGGAAATTCCGGCTTCTTTTATAAGTTGGACAGTATCTACCCGATCTTGATATGTATGTGAGGTTGTAATGGATTCATGGTGATTTTCAGATGTGTTGATATTATGGTTGTACCTTTCGACTCCGGCATTTTTCAATCTTTTTGCCTGATCTGGTTTGATGAGGCCGAGGCAGGCACAAATTTTAAGATTATATTTCTCTTTGATCTCTTCAACGGCGGAGACAACGGTATCGATTTCTTTATCACTCGGACCGCGTCCGCTTGCGACAATACAGTAAGTGCCAACATTAAGCTGGTACGCTTGTTCGGCTCCCTTCAGAATAGTCGTCTTATCTACCATTCTATACTTCGGAATTGGAGCAGTCGAAACACTCGATTGTGAACAATAACCGCAATTTTCCGGACATAATCCTGATTTAGTATTAATGATCATATTCAGTTTTACGTTATTTCCATAGTAAAATCTACGGATTAAGTAAGCGCTGTTCAGCAGGTCAAGAAGCTCCTCATCGGGACAATTTAGAATGTTGAATGCTTCCTCATCGGAAATTTCTCTGCCCTTTAAAACATCAAATGCAAGCTGTTTCCAGTTTTCCATCATAGTGTCCTCCTTGGATTAAGATGCTAAACGATTCGCTCTTTTAAACAGGCCTTTTGAAAGAACGGTTTTGTCTAAACGGTGGGCTAATAATCCAGCACAGACAGCTAAGAAGATATCTTTCGGAAGCGGAACAACCATCCAGAGCCATGCCATTGTATAGGTGAAACCTTCCGGGGCTGCTGCCCATAGCTTATAAGCAAAATACATCCAATTTGTTCCGAATGCGTAATTAATCATCATTCCCACTAAGGATGCAATGATATAAGTACTAACCGCTTTGCTTTTTTCAACAATTTTTCCAGCGAAATAAGCTGTAAAAATAAATGAAATAATAAAGCCGAAGGTAGGACTTAGAATATGTGCAAATCCGCCTCCGAATTTTGCAAAAACTGGTATTCCGAGCAGACCGACCAATGCATAAACGATCATGGCAATGGCTCCTAAACGGCTTCCCAGAATAATACCCGCTAAGATAGCAAAGAACGTTTGTAAAGTAATCGGAACACCGCCAACGACCATAAATGGCACGATTGACGTAATGTTTGCCCCTATACACATTAGCGCAACAAATAATGGTACAAGGGTTAAATCAAAAGTAGTAAGTTTCCTGTTCATCTTATCCCTCCTTGAATTGTCATAATCTAAAGATAAATCGGTTAGTTATCATATGTCAACCGAAATGTTATTTTAGTTGACAAAAAGTTCTCTTTGTACGGATCCGAGTTATCAGAAGCAAAGTAAAGCGATTCAAAGATCTGCCTTTTACGGGTAGCTAATTGTGGAAGGGGATTTTGTAATGAGGAAGTATAGAAGGCATATGGAAAAAGATAAAGGAAATCCGTTGAATTAAAAATTTACAACTATTACAATAAAATTAGATAAAGGAAAACCTTTGAAAATTGAGGTGAAATCTAATGAAGTGGCAAGAAGTCCGGGAAATTTATCCTAATCAATATGTATTGTTGTCTGTTATAAATGCTCGTATGGTAGGTAATAAAAAGATTATCGATGATGTTGCTTTAGTTCGTCCTATTAAGGATTCACAAGAAGCTACAAAAGAACTTATAAATGCTAGAAAAGATACTATTGTCTATCATACAGACAATGAAGAACTTGTCATAGAAGTTAGGAAGACATCTGGTTTGCGAGGCTTAAGAAGATGAAATTGTGTTATGAGAACGGTTTGATATCCACTTCAGTTGAAATAGGATAAAAGGAAGTACAAGGTTATCGAAAATGTTGTTATCGATACAGGTGCTGCCCATTCTATCATTGTTGTAGATGAAGTAGATGAAATAGACATTTTTTTTGAGCCCGACGATAGATTAGTCAGCAGTATAGGGATTGGTGGAGAGGAATATAGTTTCTCGAAAAAAAGTTGATTATATTAAACTCGGAGATACAATTGTTAACGTTGTTTACATTGATTTTGGAAATATACATGGTTTAAATATTACCGTAAGTTCAGCAAAAATTCCTATCTCCTCAACAACATCGGGGAAAAGATCGTTTCCGCGACTCCCGTATCAATGACAATGTTCTCAATCACAATTGAGTTTCCACGAAAGAAATGAATAAAAGCCCATCTCTATACTCGATGTTTATCATATTGACCCCTAAATCCGAATAATTATTTGATTTGAATTTCGATCTTCTCTTTTGCTTTTACAGGCATGGGTTTTTTCTTTTTATTGTGTGTATGCTAAGCTTTGAATGTCAACACCAAAAATATTCCAGAAGAACAAAAGGAGGTGGTGCCCATATGACAACGAACAATAAACCTAATAGATTAGCCAAGGAAAAGTCGCCGTACTTACTTCAACATGCCTACAACCCAGTCGACTGGTACCCTTGGGGAGAAGAAGCATTTGAAAAAGCGAAAATAGAAAATAAACCCGTTTTTGTAAGCATTGGTTATTCAACGTGTCATTGGTGCCACGTTATGGAACGAGAATCATTCGAGGATGAAGAAGTGGCCAAGCTTTTAAACGAGAGGTTTGTTTCAATCAAGGTCGATCGCGAGGAACGCCCTGATATTGATTCGATCTATATGAATATTTGCCAGCTGATGACGGGTCATGGCGGTTGGCCGCTTAATGTGTTTATTACACCGGACCAAAAGCCGTTTTATGCCGGGACTTATTTTCCTCCTGAGAGTAAGTATGGGGTACCCGGTTTCAAAGAAGTCATCACCCAGCTTTATGATCAGTACCAAAATAACCGGGATAAAATTGATACAATTGCAGCCGAGGCTACCGAAGCGCTGCGGCTGTCTGCAGAGCGAAGCGGGGCAGAACTGCTTTCTGCAGATGTCCTTCACAAAACTTATCAGGAATTATCGAACCGGTTTAACAGCATCTATGGGGGTTTTGGCGATGCCCCGAAGTTTCCGATGCCGCACACGCTGATATTTTTGCTCAAATACTACAAATGGACAGATGCAGAAATAGCTTTGAAAATGGTTGAAAGAACTTTAAATGCGATGGCGGATGGGGGAATCTATGATCACGTCGGATTTGGGTTTGCCCGCTACTCTGTTGATGAACAATGGCTCGTTCCGCATTTTGAAAAAATGCTGTATGACAATGCCTTGCTTCTTTACGCATATGCCGAGACTTACCAGGTGACCAATGACAGCCGCTATAAGGAAATTGTCGAGCAAATTGTCACTTTTGTTGACCGGGAAATGACCGATCAGCAAGGAGCTTTTTACTCTGCGATCGATGCGGATAGTGAGGGGGTTGAAGGCAAGTACTATGTTTGGTCAAAACAAGAGATCATAGATTTGCTTGGAGAAAAGAATGGGGAGTTTTACTCAAGAATCTACGATATAACGTCAAATGGAAATTTTGAAGGTGAAAATATCCCGAATTTGCTTCAAAGCAATATGGCCAAAACATTCTCAGAAGCTGGCTTGAGCACCGAAGATGGAAAACAAAAGCTTGAGGAACTTCGGAAAGTGCTACTTGAAAAACGTACGCAGCGCGTCTATCCGCATTTAGATGATAAAATTTTAACAGCCTGGAATGCACTGATGATTGCTGGGCTCGCGAAGGCCGGACAGGCGCTGCAAAACGAAGCGTATTTTGAAAAAGCTGAAAAAGCTCTGCAATTTATTGAAAAGCAGCTTGTCGTTGACGGTGAATTGCTTGCCCGATACAGGGATGGGGAAGCAAAATACCTGGCCTATTTGGATGACTGGGCTTTTCTGCTTTGGAGCTATCTTGAAATGTATGAAGGTACAGCGAATATGGAGTACTTGAGCAAGGCCGTTGAAACGGCCAGAAAGCTGCGGTCGTTTTTCTGGGATGAACAAGACGGGGGCTTCTTTTTTACAAGAGCGGACAGTGAGTCACTCATCGTCAGGGAAAAGCAAGCTTATGATGGGGCGATTCCTTCGGGTAACAGTGTGGCAGCCGTTAATCTTTTGAGGCTTGGCCATTTTACAGGTGACACTGAATGGCTTGATATGGCTGATGAAATATTGAAGGTGTTTAAGCCGGATATCCAAGCGTACGGATCAGGGCATACATTTTTATTGCAATCTTTGTTGCTGAAGGAATTCCCGATGAAAGAAGTCGTGATTGTGGGAGAAGCAAGACAGCGGCTTGAACTTTTCGAAGAGCTGCGATCAAAATATACTCCGGAATTGGCTGTGGTCACTTCAGCGAGTGATGAAGGTTTACATACAATCTATGAGAGAGGATACCGGCCACTCGCCGATCGTTCATTAACCGTCTATATATGTGAGAACTTCGCCTGTAAGCAGCCATTAACATCGAAGCACGAAGTATTGTCGGAACTAAAAATTAATGAAAATGAGTCGTAAAAGGGAATCGGAACAAAAAGAAATTATCAACCAAACACGCTATCTGTAAACGATGGTGTGTTTTATTTTTTAAATCAATAACCAGAAAATTATAAAATCAATCATAATCATTCAAAAACTATAAAAATATGAAAGGAAATGAATGATAATGATTGATTTTTGAAATCGGTTACAGTAAGATGGAACCATAAAGAGAAACGAGTTAAGGGGGTGGTTTACTTGCTGACACCAGAGCGTCATCGCTTGATCCTTCAATTGTTAAAGGAGAGGAATGTAGTCAAGATTCAGGAGATAGTTGAGTTAACTAATACTTCGGAATCGACGATTCGGCGGGATTTGATCCAATTGGAGCAAGAGAAGTTCTTAAAAAGGGTTCACGGCGGTGCTGCCAGACTACAAGGAAAACTGCAAGAGGCAAGCATGTCGGAAAAAAACTTCAAAAACCTTCATGAAAAAAGACAGATCGCTCAATATGCTGCAAGCCTGGTCGAAGAAGGTGATTGCATATATCTTGATGCCGGTTCTACCGTAATGGCGATGATCGAATATTTACCGAACGATATCGTTGTCGTCACAAATGGGCTGATGCACATTCATTTATTGCTTGATAAAGAAATCAACACGTTTTTAATCGGCGGCTTTGCTAAACATAAAACTAAGGCAATCATCGGCAGGGGAGCTCTTGCCAGCATGGAGAATTACCGCTTTGATAAATGCTTTATGGGGGTGAATGGGATTCATCCGCAATTTGGGTATACTACTCCTGATCAGGAAGAAGCACTCATAAAAAAAACAGCGATCTCTTTGTCGCGTGAGTCGTTTGTGCTTGCAGATGAATCAAAGTTTTCGGAAATCTCTTTTGCGAAAATTGCCGACTTGCACGAGGCGGCTATCATTACGAATCAATTAAACAAGGAAAATGAAGAGCAATTTTTAAGTAAAACAACGATAAAGGTCGTGACAGCATGATTTATACACTGACATTAAATCCATCCGTTGATTATATTGTCGAACTTGAACAAATAAACGTTGGAGCTTTAAACCGCACGATAAACGATACAAAATTCCCCGGCGGAAAAGGGATTAATGTTTCAAGAGTTTTAAAGGGAATGGGCATAAACAGCCAGGCATTAGGTTTTATCGGCGGGTTTACCGGACAATTTATTGAAGATTACTTGCAAAATGAAAACATTGCTTCACAGTTTGTTCGCGTAAACGAAGATACTAGAATCAACATCAAGCTGAAAACAGATAGAGAGACAGAGATTAATGCGAAAGGCCCGCTGATTACAAACGAGGATTATCAGGCACTTAAAAATAAAGTGCGTCAGTTGTCGTCACAAGACTTGCTTGTGTTGGCAGGAAGCATCCCAGCAACTATGCCGGAATCGACATATGAAGACCTTGTTGACATATGCAGTGCGAATGGAGCGCGGTTTGTAGTCGATGCAGAGGGAAACTTACTAAAGAATGTATTGAAATTCCGGCCATTCATAATTAAGCCCAATCATCACGAGCTTGGCGACCTGTTTGAAGCAACTATCGAAACTTGTGAACAGGCAATCCACTACGGGCAAAAACTCGTCGAAATGGGCGCGGAAAATGTCATTGTGTCACTTGCTGCAAAAGGAGCCGTGTTTATCAATGAAAATGTTGCGTACATTGCCGAAGTGCCTAAAGGAGACGTAAAAAGCTCGGTTGGCGCAGGAGATTCAATGGTGGCAGGTTTTCTTGCAAAATATGAAACGACCAACAATTTTAAAGAAGCATTTCAATATAGTGTCGCATCCGGCAGCGCTACCGCATTTTCGATCGGTTTATGCACCCCGGAAAAGGTTGCTGAATTATTGCCACAAGTAGTGATTAAGGAGTTCTTAAAGGAGAGATAAAAATGAGAATTACAGAGCTGCTAACGAAAGAAACAATTTTGCTATCAATGGACAGCCGCCAAAAATCGGGGGCTGTGGATGAATTAGTGGAAGTCCTCGCGAAAGCCGGAAAGATCTCGGACCGAGTTCAATTTACTGAGGCAATTTTAAAACGGGAAGAGCAGAGCACGACTGGAATCGGCGATGGAATTGCGATTCCCCATGCCAAAACGGAAGCTGTTATCGAGCCGGCAATCGTTTTCGGCAAATCGGTTGAGGGTGTGGATTATGAGTCTTTGGATGGCCAGCCGGCCCATCTGTTCTTCATGATCGCTGCTCCTGAGGGAGCCAACAATACCCATCTGGAAGCTTTATCGCGGCTTTCAACTCTTTTAATGAAGGAAGAAGTCCGCGCAAAGCTGATGGAGGCCAGAACAAAAGATGATGTGATCAATCTGATAGACAGCTATGATCGCGAAGATGAACAAGAAGAACAAACGATTTCGACTACAAAAAAATATGTCGTCGCTGTTACAGCTTGTCCGACAGGTATTGCTCATACTTACATGGCCGCTGATTCCTTAAAAGCAAAAGCAGCTGAAATGGGTATTGACATTAAGGTGGAAACTCGAGGATCTGGCGGGGCAAAAAATGTTCTGACTCCGGAAGAAATCGCAAACGCAGCCGCGGTCATCGTCGCTGCAGATACTTCTGTTGAAATGGAGCGCTTTCGCGGAAAGCATGTGGTCGAAACGCCTGTAGCCGACGGTATTCGCAAGCCTCAAGAGCTAATCACCCGCGCTGTTAACCAGGATGCACCTATTTTCAAGGGCGGTGCTGGAAAATCGGAGGACAATGAAGAGAAGCGCGGCGCAAAAACGGGTATTTATAAACACTTAATGAACGGTGTGTCAAATATGCTTCCATTTGTCGTTGGGGGCGGAATTTTAATCGCGCTATCGTTTGTATTTGGCTATAATGCTGCCAATCCCGAAGATCCTTCCTACAATCCTATTGCTGAAGCATTAAGCATTATTGGCGGAGGAAATGCTTTTGGCTTGATGATACCGGTACTTGCAGGGTTTATTGCATTAAGCATTGCCGACAGGCCTGGATTTGCACCTGGAATGGTCGGCGGTTTGATGGCTGCTACAAGTGGCGCCGGGTTCTTGGGTGGACTGATCGCCGGCTTTCTGGCTGGATATTTGGTTGTGGGTTTAAAGAAACTACTGGAGGGACTGCCAGCGTCTCTTGAAGGAATCAAGACGATTCTTTTATATCCGTTGCTCGGAATTGGTATAACTGGATTTATTATGCTTTATCTTGTCAACGAGCCAGTTGGAGCGATGAATAGAGCAATTACAGAATGGTTAACAGGACTTGGAACTGGAAACGCAGTTTTGCTTGGTATCTTGCTCGGCTTAATGATGGCTGTTGATATGGGCGGTCCAATCAATAAATCAGCCTACGTGTTTGGAACAGGCTTGCTCACAAGCGGTGTCTATGAACCAATGGCTGCAGTTATGGCCGCAGGTATGGTACCGCCTCTAGCGATTGCGCTGGCGACGACTTTCTTCAAAAATAAGTTTACCAAGCAGGAAAGAGAAGCAGGGAAAGTCAACTATGTCATGGGCTTATCATTCATTACAGAAGGTGCGATTCCATTTGCAGCTGCAGATCCGATTCGCGTTATTCCTTCACTTATGGCTGGGTCTGCGATCGCAGGAGCCCTATCGATGATGTTCTCAATAGGACTGAGAGCACCTCACGGAGGAGTCTTCGTTATTCCGCTGGTTGAAGGCAACGGTTTCCTTTACTTCGTTGCAATCATCGCAGGTGCGGTTGTATCTGCATTACTGCTCGGGTTCTTAAAGAAACCTGTAAAGGCTTAATAGGAAACACGAAAAGGGCTTCCCAACTTTGGGTGAGCCCTTTTTCTACATAAATTAATCGCCCGATGCTTTAAGGATAGAGGTATTTCATTTTAAGGGGACACGGTTAGGAAAAAGATAAATGCGAAGACTAACAGCGAAACTGAGTCATAATGGAAGGAGACGAATATGAAAACATTTATTCTTTCACTGACTGTTTTTGCATGGATTATTCACCCTCTTTCTTTTGTCAGGGCAGAGTCAACGAATGAGCTAAAAGCTGCGTTTATCAGAGATAATGACCTCTGGATTAAAATAACCGAACAGGAAACCAAAATTACAAACGGCGAATTTGTCAGATATCCTAAATGGTCTTATGATGGCAGCTATGTTGCTTATTTAAAGGACCAGAAACAAAATGAACCGCTCTATGAAGGCTCACTCTGGATTTATGATCTTAAACTGAATCAGCACTATAAAATAGACTCGAATGTTAGCAATAATTTTCAATGGGCACCAAACAAGAACACGTTAGCATATCAAACCGCGACAAGCTTACATATCGCCGATGCAGCTAAAATAGATAAAATCCACCAGATTGCTTCCCGAATCGAAAATTTTTCATGGCTTCCGGACGGAAGTGGGTTGTTAACCTCTTCTAAAGCCAATAAAAATATTTTTTCGGATATCAGACTGACTAGAATACTGTTCAACAAAAAGATAAATCAACCTGAATCGCACGATTTTTATACAGTAAAGGTGGGACAAGATGATTATTTTATCAGCACGAGCGAATTTAAATGGTCATTTGATGGCGCCTGGATCGCTTTTCAGCTAGTCCCCACTGCATCAATGTCAGCTGATAGCAATACTCTTTGTATAATTTCACGTGATGGACAGCATTTTCAAAAGATTGGTGAAATGTTATCTGACGAAGGATGGTTTCAATGGGCGCCAAATCACAATACGTTAGCTTATATAGAAGGGGTTGGCCGGACAGCGACACTTAATAAACATTTAAATGTCACAGCCATCGACAAAAAGAAAACCATTAATTATACGCCGGGGAAATTTGCTGATCGTGACTTCACATGGGTAAATGGGGATTTGCTTATCGCTACACGTTCATATGAAAGTGATCTTGTTGATATTGAACAACGGCCAATGCCGAGTCTATACAGAGTAAATATTGACACCGATGAACAAAAAAAGGTTACGACCCCTTTGGAAAAAGAAGGAGACTTTCGTCCTCAATATAACAGGGACAGTGATCAATTAGTCTGGATTAGGACGAATAGAAAAAGGGGAGATGTGTTAACGTCAAACCGCGATGGCTTAAATCAGATCAAGTGGATAGAAAATATCAAATTAGGCAGCTGGTATTATGAAAAGTGGAATTGGGATGAAGTTTTTTGCTTATATAAGATTAATGATTTTAAAGAGAACTGAACAATTCATCTCGAAAAACAGCCAACACAGTTAGTTTCAGTTAGGGACAACCAGCAGAAGGCTGACTTACAAACTTCAGCGGCATCTTCCTTAAATCCCCGCTTATTTTGTTTTGTTTTTAAGAAAAAGGTTAAAATGATACAGAGTATCGTGAAGGAGGATGTTTATGCCATTAAAAGCAATTTTTCTGAACTGTACATTAAAGAAAAGCCCTGAAGAATCCAATACGGAAAGCTTAATGTGCGAGGTCGAAAAAATCTTTACAAAGGAACAGGTTCAATCTGAAATGATCAGACTGGCCGATTATAATATCGCATACGGGATTTCAGCTAATGAAGGTATTGATGATGAGTGGCCTGATATTTTTGAAAAAGTAAAAGAGGCGGATATACTGATAATTGGAACACCGATCTGGCTTGGAGAAAAAAGCAGTATTGCGACGCTTGCAATCGAAAGATTATTTGGGGCAAGCAGTATGACAAATGAAAAGGGCCAATCCCTCTACTACAATAAAGTCGGCGGCGTTGTCGTTACCGGGAATGAAGACGGCGCCAAGCATGCTGCGGGGTCGATCCTTTATGGATTGTCGTATATTGGATTTACGCTACCCCCTAATGTTGACACTTACTGGGTCGGGGAAGCGGGTCCAGGCCCTTCATATATTGAAGCAAATGGCTGGGAAAATGACTATACGATGAAGTCGGTAAGTACAACTGGATATAATCTTGTTCATTTTGCCCGTCTGTTAAAAGAAAATCCGATTCCTGCAGAAGGAAATTTACTGGAGTGAAAAAGGCACATCCGTTGGGATATGCCTTTTTTGCTCGGATAATCCCGACAGATGATGGCGACCTGAGACCATTTTAATCTCGGATCTGCTCCTTTATAAAATCGGTGACAGCAGCCTTGACACGGATTCTTTGAAGCGGACCCGTGCAGAGCGGCTTTGATAGCTGGCCAGCGTCAATTCGTTCGAAACGAGTAAGTCTTCTTGAAAAATACTGCTAAGCTTTCTGGAGATTGTTTCATCGTAAAGAAATGCGTTGACCTCAAAATTCAGCTTAAAGCTGCGAACATCAATATTTGCTGTACCAACAGAAGAAATTTGCTCATCAACGACAAGCATTTTTGCATGGATGAAACCTTTTTCATAAATAAAAACGGTTGCCCCTGCTTTTAAAAGTTCCCCAATATATGACAGGGTCGCCCAATAAACGAACATATGGTCAGGCTTATTAGGGATCATGATTTTGACATCGATTCCCGATAAGCAGGCAATCTGTAGTGCATCCAACAGGCTTGCATCCGGGATAAAATAAGGTGTTTGAATAAGAATCGATTTCCTGGCGGAAGAAATCATTTTAATATAGCCGTTTTTAATTTGCTGCCATTCAGAATCAGGACCGCTCGTCACAATCTGCATCCCAACATAGCCCCTGCCAATTTCCTCGGGGAAATACTCTGGCGCGTAAGCGATATCCCGGTTATGAGAAGCCTGGTTCCAGTCAAGAATAAAACGAGTTTGGACAGCGTGAACAGCTGTGCCTTCAATGCGCAAGTGAGTGTCACGCCAATAGCCAAACTTCGGATTCAGGCCTAAATATTCATCGCCGACATTAAAACCGCCAACATAGCCAATTTTCCCGTCAATGATGACCAGTTTGCGGTGGTTACGGTAATTGAGACGCAAATTAATCAAGCGCAGTTTTGAAGGGAAAAATACTTCGACTTCTCCGCCGGCCTGGCGCAATTCTTTCAAAAACGATTTTGTGATCGTCCTTGATCCGAGATCATCATATAAAACCCGGACCTTTACACCATCTTTAGCTTTGACAGTCAGTGCATCGATCAACTTTTTTCCGAGTTCATCCCTTTTGATAATGTAATATTGTAAGTGGATATGATTTTTCGCAGCTGCAATATCCTTAAAAAGGCGCGCAAACTTTTCCTGCCCGTCGGTAAAAACTTCTACGCTATTATCTTCTGTTAAAACAGCATCATTATTTAATAAATGCATATGAATTAAGTCCTTGCTTGTTTCTGTAGCTTTATTACGAAAGTGGAATTGTTCCGTTCTTAACTCATGCAATTGATTCCAGAGCATTTTTTCAATGCCGATCTTTTTTCTGTCATCCCATTGAAAGAGATGGTAGCGGCTTAAGTTTTGGCCGAAGAGCAGGTATAGGATAAATCCAAGCACGGGAATGAAGAAAAGAACGAGCAGCCAGGCCCATGTGGAGCTGGCATCACGGCGTTCCCGAAAAATGACGAAAATAGCAAAAAGGAAATTCAGAATTAGAACAAGAACCAGTAAAATCGATGTTAAATTAAAACCAATGTTTGGATTAAGATTCAAGACCATATCATTTCCCCACAATCACAGCAAAAAATACCTTCTGTAGTTCAATTATAAAAAACATCCTAACAAAAGAATAACACGTTATTGTTCAAAATCTAAAACTTGATGATTGTCAGTTGGCATTTTAAAGAGTTGGAGCCGGGGCTGGACTCGGATCGATTTATAAAATTTTCATTGTCATAAATACATAAGTAAAAAGATAAGTATCAATGTAGGCAGTGAGAAAGGAGAGATAGCGTGGCTTCCACTTTTCAGAGTTCAGCTCGGTTTGAACACAGGTTTTGGCTGCAAGTACTTGGGGATCACAGCCGGTTTATTCACGATTCGCTCGCACCAAGTGAAACAAAGGATGTCGAGGAGGCGGATTCTTTTATCTATCGATTTGACCAACTGCTAGAGAGGGTTAATGCAGGCGATTTAATCGAGCTAAGTAACGTAGCGGATCGCGAAGCGAAACAAATTCGGGAATTCAAGCTTTCGTTACTTGCCAGACATTTGCAAGGCCACATAAAGATGAGCCTATCCCCAACATTTATTAACCATATGGTTAATGAAGTAGAAGAATATATACGAGTTCTCGATTATTTAAAAAATGGGCAGACACCGCCAATATTCCATGAACTGCATCATCATCTCGTTTGGTTGCTGGATGCTGCCGGACACGCAGGTGCCATTAATGACAATCTGGACCAGATTGAAAAACAGCTAAAGGCAAAAAGCATGATGTATGTTAAAGATTTTGAAGCATTTTATCTGAAGGCCGTTGAAATGACCGGCTATTTGCGAACGAACCTTGAATCGTTTCCGGCATTGACTCGTATGAACAAGGAAGTATCGTTGGAAATACAGCTGTTTATGAATTTTCTCAACGAGCTTGAAGAGCTAGAGCTGTCAGCACAGGCGCTGGGAACTTTTGCTCCATTGATGGCAGACCATATGTATCGGGAAGAATGCTATTATTTAACTAAGGTAGCCGAATCGGCTTCATTAGAAAGGCCAGGGTGTGATCCGGGAAAGCCAAGAATTGAAGCTGAATGAACCAGCATCCCGCAGGTAAGCAAGACTTTTCACTTTCAAAAAAATAAATGTGCTAACGGTCAAGCTTTGTTGAATGGGTAATTTTTAAGTTTCCGGGATAGGAGCATAGTCTCAATTTGCAGAAAAACAGAACATCTGTTCTATACATAGGACGAATCTGTGTTATACTATAGAGGCGATAGTTTGTTTCTCAAGGGTGGTCGGCTAGCCCCGTACGAAAGGGGGTGATGCTATGTCGGTTTTTGAAGCGATGATGATGATGTTGTCTTTTGCCAGTTTAATCGTCGCAGTGATTACCTTCAACCAAAAAAAATAGACCTCCCTTGACCGGCAAATTGAGGGAGAGGTCTATTTAAATATGAGATAGGCCGATCCCCTATGGGAACGACTATGGTACGCCGCAGGTGCAGCAACACTTGCGGTCGTTTATATTTTATGCAATCTTCAACTAAAATAATAACATAGAACGCCGAGAATGTCACGATTAATCCGGATTGCAGGAAGCTGAACGTTTTGCAGAGGTCACAGTTGTTATATTTTATATCCGTTTTGATCACGGCCGGGCGCGTCGAGATCTAGACCTTGCTTGTTCACTGTTCTTTATCAGGCTTTATTTCCTTGAAAGCGATTAGAGCTGCAACAAAACTAACCCCACCCAGTAGGTAAAAGATCCAATTATGTGCATGTTCCATCAATATCGCCATGACAGGCGGACCGGCAGCCACCCCGATAAAACGCATCGAGCTATAAATGGAAGTAATTGTGCCCCGTTCTTCTTTTTCGATTCCTTCGGTGATCAGAGCGTCCATACAGGGAAGGGCGACTCCTATTCCAATGCCACTTAGGGAAAACATTCCGATCAAAAATACAAGCTGCTTTGAAAAACTCAACATGCCAATTGATACGGAAAGCAAAAGGATTCCCCCAAATGTAATCCATTTCATCAACACCTTGTTTTCTTTAATTCTTTTCCCGGTCAGATAAGATGACAGACAAAGCGTACCTAATGGCGCTGCCAGAAGCAGGCCTTTTTTTAAATTTGTAATCCCGTATTTTTTTTCGAGAATATCGGAAAGGAAAAACAGTACCGCGAAGAGGACAAACATTAAGATCATTCCAATTGCAAAGATAGCGTAAAGCCATCTTCCATTATCCGTGAATATTTTTTTTACGTTAAAGAAAAATTGTTTAACTGGAACTCCCTTTTCATTTTTGTTCGGCGTTTTAACAAGCAAAAACATTAAGATAATTGATATTGTACAAAAGACCGGGATTGCAAAGAATGGTGCGAACCAAAAAAATCCGGCAAGAAATGCTCCCAAAATCGGGCTTAACACCTTGCCGAGCGTATTGGAAGTTTCGATGACGCCAAGAGTACTGCTGACTTCGTCATCTGTTTTAAACATGTCACCCACGAGAGGGAGGACAATTGGTGCAGCTCCGGCAGCCCCTACTCCTTGCAGCGATCTGCCAATTAATATCAGCCAATAGCCGTCATTCATCTTCCAGGCAGCCCAGCCGGAAATTAGCCCGCCAATTGCTGCAATAATCAGGCTCGGTATAATCACTTTTTTTCTGCCAATATGGTCGGAAAGGTAACCTGCGAGCGGAATAAGAAAAATGGCAACAACTGAATAGACCGTTATAATCATGCTTTATTGAAAAGGGGAAATATTCATTATTTTTTCCATTTCGGGCAATACGGGAATCAGCATTGAGTTGCCGAGAGTCATCACCAATGGGATCGAAGAAATGGATAATATCGCCCATCTTTGTTTATGTAAATCGATGCTTTGCAGTGGGGATGAAAGCTGGTTACGAGATTTTTTCATGATATTCCGCCTTTATATTTGAATAAATTTCAAAAGCATTTCTTTAGTTGAAAAACGAACAATTATTTAAAATTAATACAGTATTATTCGCTTGATACTAAATTCTTCTCGTTTATTTAGACAATTAAATTCGTTTTTCGGTGTAGCTTAATACATTGAGAAATTTACTCATTTACATAAGTTTACTATTTGCATTTTTGTAATAAAAAATTTGTGGAACAGGTGCGATTATAAATAAGCCCAATGAAAAAAAGAAGGAAAAACCGGCTTAAGCGGCGAAAAAGAACATGGGGGTGATAAAGATGCATAACGCTGCACCAATCATATCGCTGTCAGTCGGAGAACCAAAAGACTTCCGATGGCAGGGACGAGAGGAAAAATCGGCAATCTGCAAGAAACCGATTCAAGAGGTGCTGTTAACGAAAGAAGGGTTTATTGGCGATGGAGTCGCGAATCATGAGTTCCACGGCGGCCCCGAGCGCGCAGTTTGTCTTTATCCTTTCGAACATTATTCTCTATGGGAAAAAGAGTTCAAGATCCCGCTCCAGCTGCCTGCGTTTGGGGAGAATATCACGATTGCGGGAATGACAGAAGCGGATGTATACATAGGAAATATTTACAAACTGGGAACTGCAGTTGTCCAAATTTCTCAGGGGCGGGTTCCATGTTCAACAATTTCGAAGCATAATGCCATCGACGAGTTGTTAAAAAGAATAGTTGACACAGGATATACAGGATATTTTTTCCGGGTCCTGGAAGAAGGAATGGTTTTTGAGAATTCACATATGCAATTGGTAGAAGAAAACGAAAAAAAGGTATCGATTTTATTTGCCAATCAGACTCTTTTTCATGACAGGAAAAACAAAGAGGCGATTGAAAAAATCCTTGAGGTTGAAGAGCTGGCATCTGTTTGGCATGAAAAGCTTAAAAGAGAACTGCAAAAGGAGCAGTTGTAAGTTGTGTTTTAAGAAGCGTAAATATTTTTAAAAAATAGAATTTGCTTCTTGACATTTTTTATGATTGTAATTATTATTGAAAACAACAAATCAAACGTACGGCGATGACGAAGATTAGTAACTTTTACGGAAACTGCAGAGAGCTGATGGTTGGTGCAAATCAGTGTCGATGTAAGAGTGAATGGACTTCAGAGCCTCCGAACCGAACTTCTTTACGAAAAGTAGGCTTTGGCGAACAGTCTCATCGTTACAAGAGACAGATATTAAAGCAAATGCTTTGATGTCGCAAAGTGAGCTGAATTTTAGCTAATCAAGGTGGCACCACGGGTCTCTCGTCCTTTTGTTGACGGGAGGCCCTTTTTGTGTTGAAAATTTGATAATAAATCGCTGAGTAAGAAGAGTAAGCTGATCGATCTTCGTTCCAGAGAGCCGGGATTGGTGGAACCCGGTACAAGAAGTCAGCTGAATGGCCTTACGAGAGGTGCCTTGAACGCCAAGTAGGGGTACACGGACTTCCACCGTTAAAAGGATAGGATATCGGCTGAGCTGGAGTATTCCTCTTTAGAAGCGTATTCGTTTCTAAAGTTGTTTCCGAGTTTAGCTTGTATCTGAACGAGGGAGCCATTACGGCTCCGAACTTGAGGTGGCACCACGGTCCAGCATAATCGTCCTCTATATACACGTCCTTCGCGTGTGTATAGGGGACTTTTTTATTTTCAGAAACAGCGTTGAAAGGAGCTTGGGTGGATGAAAAGTTTATTGGAGAATAAGAATCTAATCGTTGAACAACTAGAGGGGGATACCTTCACACCGATTTTAATTTTTCAACGGTTATCAGGACGAAAAAAATTTTTATTGGAGAGTTCGCTTAAATATGAGGCTTCAGGAAGATATTCTTTCATCGGAACAGATCCGGTCTTCGAACTTACCGGCAATGGAGATAGAACAACCATTAAGACTGAGACCGGGCAGGAGCTAAGACATGAAAAGCCGCTTGAAGTATTAAAATCACTGTTGCCGGAAAATGGAGCAGCCGATTTCCCACTGGCGGGCGGGGCTGTTGGTTATGCCGGCTATGATGTCATTCGACAATACGAGAACATCGGCGAAAACTTGCCTGATGAGCTGAGTATTCCCGAGGTTCATTTTATGTTTTATGAAGATGTGATCGTCTTTGACCACCTTGAACAAAAAATCTCAATTGTCGCATCCCCGCTACGAAAAGAAACGACCATTGACGAGTTAAAGGATCGGATAGCGAAAAGGAAAACCGAGTTATTGGCGGGTGGGGAAACAAAGCTTACAAACGACGCAAACCTTTCAGCATTCAAAGCCTCGATCAGCAAAAACGATTTTATCGAAAAGGTTGCAAAAGCAAAAAAGTACATTTCAGAAGGCGATATTTTTCAAGTCGTTCTTTCACAGCGGCTGCAGGCAACATTCACGGGAGATCCTTTCTCATTCTATCGAAAGCTCAGAGTCGGCAATCCTTCCCCCTATATGTACTATCTTGATTTTGGAGATTATGTAGTGGCGGGATCTTCGCCTGAAAGCTTGATTAAAGCTAACGGCAAAAAAGTAACTACAAACCCTATCGCCGGTACAAGGCCGCGTGGTAAAACGGAGCAGGAGGACAGGATGCACGAAAATAGTTTACTTGTGGATGAGAAAGAACTGGCGGAGCATCGCATGCTTGTCGATCTGGGCCGAAACGACTTGGGCAGGATCTGCGAATTTGGCACGGTCCATGTTGATAAATATATGGCGCTTGAAAAATTCAAGCATGTGATGCACTTAGTTTCCGAGGTGACAGGAACGCTTAACGAAAATTATAAACCGATCGACGCATTAATATCATGCCTGCCAGCCGGCACTGTCTCGGGAGCTCCGAAAATCAGGGCGATGGAAATCATTAATGAGCTTGAAGAAGTGAAGAGAGGCGTCTACTCAGGGGCGGTCGGCTATGTCTCCGCCAGCGGCAACCTCGACTTTGCGCTTGCGATCCGGACGATGCTTATTAAAAACGACAAAGCATATATCCAGGCAGGAGCGGGAATTGTATATGATTCTTCCCCGGAAAAAGAGTACGAAGAAACGCTTCACAAACTAAAGGCCTTTTTGGAGGATCAAGATGATATTGCTAATTGATAATTACGATTCATTTACTTATAACCTTTATCAGTATTTCGGTGAACTCGGTGAAACGGTTACGGTTGTCCGCAATGATGAAATCAGCATTGAGCAAATTCAACAACTAAAGCCGGAAGCGATCGTCCTGTCACCAGGTCCGGGCCGTCCCGAGGCAGCCGGCATTTGCATCGAAACGATCACAACTTTTTATAAACAGATTCCGATTCTCGGCATTTGTTTAGGGCATCAAGCGATCGGTTATGCATTCGGGGCAAAAATTGACGTCGCTAAAAAGATTATGCATGGAAAGATTTCACAGTTGACCCATTCGGGCACTTATATATTTCAATATTTGTCACAGCCGATCGAAGCGATGAGATATCATTCACTCGTAATCAGCCGCGGCACCTTGCCAGAAGAATTTCAAATCCTGGCCCGCTCCATGGATGATCAGGAAATCATGGCGGTCAAACACGAAGGGTACCCGTTATTTGGGATGCAATTCCATCCTGAGTCAATTGGCACAGGACTTGGAAAGCAGATACTAAAAAACTTTTTGAGCGAAATAGGGAGGGAGTTTGAAGATGAGAACGTATCTTCAAAGGCTATCTGAACGGGATTCATTAACTGAAGCAGAAATGAAGGAAGCAGCTCTCCAGCTGCTTTCGGATGATATTACAGACAGCGAGATTGCGGCATTTTTAATCAGCTTAAAGACGAAGGGCGAAACCGTCGATGAGATCGTGGGACTCGTCCAGGCATTGAGGGACGCTTCCTTGCCCTTTCAAAAGAAGTTTAACGATGTCCTGGATAACTGCGGTACAGGTGGCGATGGCTCGAAAAGCTTCAACATCAGCACAACTTCAGCATTTGTGATTGCTGGTGCCGGAATTACGGTTGCCAAGCACGGCAACCGGAGTGTCTCCAGTAAAACGGGAAGTGCCGATGTCCTTGAACAGCTTGGTGTAAATCTTGCTTCGTCGGTAGAAGCAACCGAAGAGATGCTTGAAAAAATCGGGATTGCCTTTTTGTTCGCGCCTAATGTCCACCCGAGAATCAAGCAAATTATGAAAGTCCGCAAAGACCTGCGGATCCCGACCGTTTTCAATTTAATCGGTCCGCTCACTAACCCGGTTAATTTGGATTATCAATTGCTTGGAACATACCGCCGTGATTTTTCGGAAATGTTTGCAAATGTGTTAAAAAAATTGGGCAGAAAGCGCGCCGTTGTCGTGAGCGGGGCCGGCCATATGGATGAAGCATCGCTGCAAGGAGAGAACCATTTAGTTATTCTTGATGCCGGTGAAATAAAAAAGCAGGTTCTTCTTCCTGAAGAAGCAGGGCTGTCGCAATATGATAATCAGGAAATCAAGGGCGGGGACTCCAGGGAAAATGCTGAAATTTTACAAGCTGTTCTCAAAGGGAAAACAGGAGCTTACCGCGATACGGTTCTTTTAAATGCCGGGATTGGCATCTATGCCGGCGGAAAAGCAGCATCAATCAAAAAAGGGATTGAGCTTGCTACAGAGAGTATAGACTCTGGCGCTGCCCTTGATAAGCTTGAACAATTAATTGAAAAAACACGTTTTTATCAACAAGAGGTGATTTAAGATGGCGACGATTTTAGACGAAATAATCGCACAAAAACATCGGGAACTCGGCGAAATCAAGCATGCCCTTGAGGAAAAACGCGGACAAGACAGCTATCATAAAAGATCGTTCCTCGAAAAGCTGAAGCTGGCAGATGAACTAAGGATTATTGCCGAATTTAAACGCGCTTCACCGTCGAAAGGCGATATTAATATCAAGGCGGACCCGCAGGCACAAGCCCGCGCGTATGTAGAATTCGGGGCAGACGCAATTTCTGTTTTAACGGATAAGAGCTTTTTTAAAGGCTCATTTGCTGACCTTGAGGCGGTGAGGGCAGCGGTGGATAGCCCAATTTTGTGCAAGGATTTTATGATCGACAGCTCACAGATAGAGCTCGCAAAACGGTCCGGGGCCAACATCATTTTGTTAATCGCGGCTGCCCTGGAAAAAGACCAGTTAAAAGAATTATATAATTATAGTATTGCAAACGGCCTTGAAGTGTTAATAGAAGTGCATAATGACAAAGAACTCGATACTGCGTTGGAAACCGGAACAAAGCTGATTGGCGTAAACAACCGGGACTTAAAGACGTTCAAGGTTGATCTCGGAGTAACCGAAACGCTCGCTCCACAAATTTTAAACGCTGGTGCCTTTTTAGTCAGCGAGAGCGGATTGAAAACAAAGGCTGATGCGGAAAGAGCAGTCCGGGCTGGTGCAAATGCAATATTAGTTGGAGAAGCGCTGATGGCTGCCGGTGGGCTGGAAGCACAATTAAAAGGCATGAAAGTACCGATGATCAAGGCGGAGCAGCGATGAAGGTAAAAATATGCGGAATAACGGATAGTATAACGGCTCAAGCCGCAGTAAAGGCTGGTGCCGATGCGATCGGATTTGTTTTTGCGGAAAGCAGCAGAAGGGTGACGCCCGAGCAAGCAGGCGCAATCGCCGCAATCCTGCCTGGTCATGTCCAGAAGGTTGGCGTGTTCGTTAATGAAACGATTGAACAGATTGAAAGAATTGCGAATACGGCCAAGCTCGACCTGATTCAGCTTCACGGAGACGAATCACCGGAATTCTGCAAGGCGATAAGCCTTCCGGTGGTAAAAGCAATAAGTATCAGCACCTCTGAAGATATGAAAGAACTGGTGAGGTATGAAACTGAATACGTGCTTCTTGATAGTCCGAAAGGGAAGTACCGTGGCGGAAACGGCACGAAATTTAATTGGGAGCTTGCCGCCGAGGCGTCAAAAAGTGAAACAAAGGTTATACTTGCCGGGGGACTGAATGCAAACAATGTTGCCGAGGCAATTGGAAAAGTTGATCCCTATATGGTTGATGTCAGCAGTGGCGTTGAAACAGACGGAAAGAAAGATATAAGTAAAATCAACAGATTTATTGCGATTGCAAAACAAGCAGGAGAGGAATGATCATAATGACATACACATTACCGGATGAGAAGGGTCATTTTGGAAAATACGGCGGAAGATTTGTTCCAGAAACGCTAATGCAAGCTGTCTTGGAGCTTGAACAAGCATATCACAAAGCGATTGCCGATGAATTTTTTCAGAACGAGCTTCGTGATTTGCTTACGGATTATGTCGGACGGGAAACGCCTTTATATTTAGCGAAAAATTTAACGAAACACGCAAACGGTGCAAAAATTTATTTGAAACGTGAAGATTTGAACCATACTGGGGCCCATAAGATCAACAATACAATCGGCCAGGCGCTGCTCGCTGTCCGAATGGGCAAAAAGAAAATTGTTGCAGAAACGGGGGCTGGCCAGCATGGGGTTGCAACGGCAACGGTCTGTGCCCTCCTAAATCTTGAGTGCGTCATTTTCATGGGCGAAGAAGATATTCGCCGCCAGGAGCTTAACGTTTTCCGGATGGAACTGCTTGGGGCAAAGGTTATCAGCGTCGCATCGGGGAGCGGAACATTGAAGGACGCTGTAAATGAAGCCCTCCGGTACTGGGTAGCCAATGTAAATGACACGCATTATATTTTAGGCTCGGTGATGGGTCCGCATCCATTTCCGATGATCGTTCGTGATTTTCAAAGCGTGATCGGGAATGAGACAAAAGCCCAATATGTTGAAAAAGAAGGCAAACTACCAGAAGCCGTTGTCGCCTGTATTGGCGGCGGCAGCAATTCAATGGGGATGTTTTATCCGTTTATAAAGGACGAAAATGTCCGTCTTTACGGCATCGAAGCTGCAGGTGCCGGGCTCGATTCCGGACGCCATGCAGCCTCACTCACAAAGGGAAAGCCGGGTGTTTTGCACGGGGCGATGATGTATCTGCTCCAGGATGATGCCGGGCAAATTCAGGAAGCTCATTCGATTTCGGCGGGATTGGATTATCCGGGAGTAGGCCCTGAGCATAGCTTTTTGCGTGATTCAGGAAGGGTCACATATGAATCAATTACCGACGACGAGGCACTTGATGCGCTGCAGCTGTTGTCGCAGCTGGAAGGTATTATTCCGGCACTCGAAAGCGCTCATGCTGTAGCATACGCTTTAAAGCTCGCGCCAACGATGGCCGCTGACGAAGCGATCGTCATTTGTTTATCAGGCCGGGGAGACAAAGATGTACAAACAGTAAGAGCTGTGCTGGGAGGGAAACAATCATGAGCAACAGATTGGAAAAAGCATTTGCAGCAGTAAACGACCGAAATGAGAAAGCTTTTGTCCCGTATATCATGGCTGGTGACGGGGGACTCGAATCGTTAAAAGAAAAACTGCTATTTCTTGAAAAATGCGGCGCAACCGCCGTCGAACTTGGCATCCCATTCTCCGATCCTGTCGCAGACGGTCCGACGATTCAGCGGGCGGGACTGCGCGCTTTGAAAAAGGGTACAACGCTGCAAGGTGTTTTAGAGGCTTTAGAAACAATTCGAGATGAGGTCTCAATCCCGTATTTAATTATGACCTATATGAACCCGATTCTCGCTTATGGGCTGGATTCATTTATTGAATCAGCAACCAGGGCAGGTATTGATGGCTGTATTATCCCCGATTTGCCTGTTGAAGAGGAAGATTTGATTGCACCAAAATTAGAGGAAGCGGGAATCGAACTGATCCGCCTTGTCACTTTGACAAGTCCGCCTGAACGGATAAAAGAGATTTCCGAGAAAGGAAATGGCTTTCTTTACGCCGTCACCGTAACAGGCATTACAGGAGCTCGAAGTGGATTCCAAACAGAAATCGGAGCCTATCTCCAGAAAGTAAAAGAAGCGAGCAACAAGGCTGTGCTGGCGGGATTTGGAATCTCAACACCTGACCATGTCAGAGAGTTCTCTCAATATTGCGATGGTGTCATTGTCGGCAGCCGAATCATTGATTTGTTTGAGGCTGATGATTTAAAGAGCATTGAACAGTTAATACGAGCAGCGAGGACGGTCGGCACTGCATAATTACGGTTTTTTTAATGCTGTCACACAGACAGTCCGGACCGGGCGAAAATGTTTATAAAAGGCAGTGATTTGTTGAAAGCCGGCTTTTTCAAGGTCGGCTTTAATTTTTTTACCTAATTCGGCTGCTGTCCCGTTGTTAGCGTCTTCTTCACGGGGCTGGACGGTAAAAGCAATTTTTCCGCCGGGGGCAAGCATCGCGAGTACATTTTTAAGAGATTGGGACGGTTTTTCCCAGAGCGGATAGTTATTAACAGAAAAGATCTTATCATAATAATCTGCGGGCGCCTCGAATTCAGCAATATCGCCAGTGTAGAGCTGGACTTTGCCAGACTTGATCCCTTCTTCATTCACTTTTTCCGCTTCCGTTTTCATCTTGTTTGATACGTCGACTCCATCGATTGTGACCTGCTCATACTTTTCAATGATATGTTTTATTGCATAGCCAGGACCATAGCCGATTTCGAGAATGCGATCGCCTCGCTTAATGTCCAAATGGTTGATTGTCCATTTGTTGATTTTTCGATTTTCAAAAAACATGATTTTCCCGGCTATTTTTCCTAACAACCCTTTTGGCTTTTCAAATTGATTAACAAATCCCGACATTTTACCACCTCAATACGATATTATTACTCCTTTTTTAGTTGATTTTTAAACCTGTTTTTACAAAAAATGTTGAATGGATTATTTAAACTTTTTACGTAAATTTGTTGTACGAGCCTGTGCCTCCGAATAAAAATGAAAGACAAGAAAAAAAGGAGGATGGCTTGATGACTGTTTTCTTCAGTTATATACTTTTAGGGCTATCGCTTGCGGCACCAATCGGACCGGTCAACGCAGCCCAATTAGATAGAGGAATAAAAAGTGGATTTCTGCATGCATGGCTTGTCGGGGTCGGAGCGGTTGTTGCAGATGGAATATACATGCTTGCTGTCTATATCGGCGTAGTCCATTTCCTGGAGACACCTTTTATGAAAACGTTTCTCTGGCTGTTTGGCTGCTTCGTCCTCACATATACCGGTATCGAGAGCCTCATCAATTCCCGAAAACCAATCGCAAACCGGACAAGATCCAACGAATCGTACTCGAAATCGTTCCTATCCGGTTTTTTAATGTCGATCTCAAATCCATTGACGATTTTATTTTGGCTTGGCATTTACGGATCCGTACTCGCTAAAACCGCAGCCTCCTACGGCCACAGCCAGCTGATTATGTATAGTTCTGCGATCTTCATCGGCCTGTTGATATGGGATGTAACGATGGCGGCCGTCGCAAGCAGCATGAAAAGATACCTGGATCACCGCATTCTAATGGCGATCTCGGTCTTATCCGGCTTATCGATGATCGGCTTCGGGATTTATTTTGGCTGGCAGGCGTATAAGGTGCTGACAGGGTAGGGATTATTATTAATCTTTAAAAGGTAAACAGTAAACCCTCGCTTTATTCATTCCTCCATATGTTCCGTTCAAAGACTTGAGTAACCGGTTTGTAAGAGAAGGGCTGGAAATTTGCAAAAAATCTCGCAATTCGCTATTTGTAATTGTAGACCCTATTAAGAGGCAGTAATCCTTTAGGGATGAAAGGTGAGCGTTTCTATCTTTGAGGCTACATGCAGGGCAATACCAGGTTCCGTAGAATCGAAATATTGGAAGATAGTAACAATTTGTGCAATGAACGCCTTTGATTAATTCATCTTTTGTCATTTGGTAGCGGTTCAAGATGGATTGATCAAGGGGAGTATGCTGCTTTTCGAGCTGACGAATTATTTTTTTAAGCTCTTTTTCCGAAATTTTTGATTCGTGATAAAGATTTTCAAGTTGCTTAATTTTCTGAGGGAGAAAATCACGGTGTACAATTTTTTGTTGAGGATTTATATTTTCTGGTGTGGTGCGAATAAAGCTGTATGGGTTACTAACAACGACTAAAGAAGCAATCGGAATGTCTGGTAAACGGTGATTTTCCAGCCATTTTTTGAGCTGAGACTCCTGCCGGAAGATTTGGATTAATGGATCCGGGAAAACTTCTTCTTTTTCATCCACTTTTCGGATAAGCTGATGGAACACCTGATCAAAAACTAGTGTACCAGTTATATTTTTTACCTCCAGGATCAACAAAAAGGTATGAGTTAAAACTAATGTGTCGATTTGGAAGTAATGCTGCTGGTCATGAAGTCGAAGATCATGCAAAATGAAGTAGTTCTCTTCTGGAAGGAAACTCAGTGGGAAATCAATTGAAGTCTCGCCTTTAAATCCAGCAAGACTTTTAGACAAATTTTCTTTAATAATTGGAATTTTAGTGTGATCAGGTGGCGTCCGCCGCTGTAAGGCTTCCAACTTTTGAACAATCAGTGGAATTTCACGTTTTCTTATGATCATTTCATCAATCCTCCTGTTAGTGGCTTTGAATTATCATCAACTTTGTCTACTTAATCGTCAACTTTAGAAATATATCATCAACTTGACCCCTTTATCATCAACTTTCAAGTATATCATCAACTTTGTCTGATTAATCCTCAACTTTAGAAATATATCATCGACTTCACCCCCTTTATCGTCAACATTTCAAATATATCGTCAACTTCACAGCAAACTTTTGAAATGCGATCGTATTAATAGCGAGTTTAATTCTAAACAGGGAGGAAAATATAATGGGTATTAGGCAATGAAAGGATGACGGTAAATGGATGCAGAAGCGCTGAAATTCAGGGTAAATGTCGCACGGTATTTGAGTGAAATTCACAGCAGTGTGTCGGAAATTGAAAATTCGATTGATGAATTGGATTGTTGCATTCTCTCTAATTTTGAAAAATTAGCCTCGCTTGTGGCGGATGTACAAACAATTTCATCTTCGTATTACTTAAAGTCATATTTAGAACCATATACGCATGAATTCTCTGATATTGCACAGGCGGTGGACACGCTTTCTGCTAAAAGGCATGGAGCGCTTATTATCGTTGAGCGGAGCAACCCGATTGAAGCGTTAATAAATAACGGAATCCAAATAAACGCAAAGGTCAGCCAGCAGCTGCTTGAAGCAATCTTTTATCCGGGCAATCCACTTCATGACGGGGGAACGGTAATACTTCAAGACCGTATTCTTTCAGCGGGGAACATTCTCCCAATATCAAATAAGCCTGCAAAGAGAAAAATCGGGACGAGGCATCGCGCTGCTATCGGGATTACTGAGCACACAGACGCGCTTGCCCTCATTGTTTCAGAGGAAACGGGACGGATTTCGTTTGCTTACGGGGGCGATCTATATGTCGTCAAAACTTGAGGAGCCGCCAATCTCGTATAAAAATTGGACTTTCCCCGTTTTAGATTGTGGAAAAGGAATTCATCCTTCGAGTAAATTCACAAAGTAATAAGCTAAACCGAAAAACAAATGAAGTTGTCTGCAATAAACAAGAGTATCCCGTGGAAAACGAATCATGCTGTCTTAATTTTAAATAATTGTTCTACTTTCAATTTAAAAATTGCTTTATGAAATTCATTCATTCACCTGTAGTTTTTTAAATATTTATCAAGTAGATGATCAATCTGTTTCGAAAGCTGAATAAATTTTGGACTGACCGGACCTTCTATTTCCATCATTCGGGTTTGTCTAACCCTGAGTTTAAATAGTTTGCGAAACAACCGCTGTTTATGAGCGTCCATCACGATCAACCTCTCTTAAAGGGACTGGCAAAAATAGAATGCCATAAATCGTTTCTTGATGCAGTGACATTTGCCATACCCTATTCAAAAAGAATTTGTTAAATTGGTTAACAAAAAATAGAAAGATAGGACCGTGCGATCAGCACGGTATTCGCATTAATGTCAAAATTTTAATAATGAGAAAAAAGAACGGACGCACTGTCCGTTCTTTAGTAAGCCATTCATTATAAAATTATCAGCTATTTTGTGCTATTCGTAAAAGCTCAAATGCATGTTCCCCGGCTTTTTCCGATAAGCTTTCCCAATATTCATCCCGAAGCAAGTCAAGTTCAATAATTTTCTTCACAATCTCGAGCGTTTCCTTCTGGTTCATCTCCGATCATCCTCTTCTTTATTTATGATGCTGCCCCGATTAGTCATTTTTTTTATTGTTTATTTGGAGCCTTTTGCATTCCGTTTTCAGCTCAGTAAATGTCCATTTTTGATATTCCTTATCGGAGTTCCTCAACACACCCGCGTTCATTAGGATGCTAATAAATTCTCTCCGTTTCTTTTCAACCGCCTCACGTAAAAATGGCATTTGACCATACCCCCTTTACTTACGTTTTTCTTATTTTAATAAAAAATGTTTTGTTCAACATCATTTGCGTAAGATAATCTAACACTAATTTTAAATCTATGTTAGATTATCTTACATAAAGGTAAATTTTCTTATAGGAAAAATGTAAAATTATTATAAATGTTATAGAAGAGGATGTGAAAAGCGAATGGAGGATGAATCTTATAAAGAAAGAAAAGTGATCACGATTGGTGTTGTCAGTGAGCTGACGGGACTTACTGAACGACAAATCCGCTATTATGAAGACCGCAAGCTCATCTTTCCAGAAAGATCGGCGCGCGGGAACCGAAAATATTCATTCGCTGACGTGGAACGATTAATTGATATCGCCAATAAACGAGAAGATGGAGTTACCACGAAGGAGATCAAGCAGGAAATGGAAAGCAAAAGCAGAAAAGAGGATCGAAAAATTAGAAAGCAAATGCTCCGCGGCCAAATCAATGCGAGATTCGGAGTTCAAAAGGATTAATGACAATCATATCAAAAATAATCTTGAACCAAGAAAAAAATTCAATAGCGAATTACCCAAAGAAGCATTACAACAATTCCAGTCTTTTTGAGTTGATTTCTGAAAATTCATAACCTATAATACTTTACGTAACAACATTTCGAGTATAGAAATAATTTTCTTTGGGGGAAGATTGAATGCTTAAGCTTTTAAAAACATTAACATCATTATCCGGGCCCTGCGGATATGAACATTCTGTTTCTTATTTTCTACAAGATTACTTAAAAGATAAAACAGACGAAGTTTTCATTGATCCAATCGGCAATGTTATCGCCAGGAAAAACGCCTTCATATTGGAAGAGGGAAAAAACTTTGCTTTTTAATGCTGTGTGGGCGAAAATCGATGATTATTATTGTTAGGATTCTCATCATTAAAAGCAGCCAATCCGTGTTGGCTGCTTTTTGCTGAATTAATAGATTAACATATGGGTAGAATCCTTGAAAAAAATTCCTGACAGCCCTATAATCCTAGTATATTTGCAACTGTGAAAAGGAGAATAACCAAAATGATTAAGCGGTTTTTTACATATTATATCCCGCACCGAAAACTTTTCGTGATTGATTTTAGCAGTGCTGTGGTCGTGGCCGTGCTAGAGCTTGCATTTCCACTTGCTGTGCAATGGTTTGTAGACTCGCTGCTTCCGACTGGAAATTGGTCAGCGATTGTTTCTGTCAGTGCTGGATTGCTGGCACTTTATATTGTGAGCACGGGCTTGCAATTTATCGTCAACTATTGGGGCCATAAGCTCGGCATTAATATTGAAACCGATATGCGGCAGCAGCTGTTTCAGCATGTCCAGCGCCAATCATTCAAGTTTTTCGATAATACCAAAACTGGCCATATTATGAGCAGGATTACAAACGACCTATTTGATATCGGTGAGCTTGCCCACCATGGACCGGAGGATTTGTTTATTGCCGTGATGACATTTTTCGGCGCTTTCTGGATCATGCTTACCATTAATGTGAAGCTCGCTCTCGCAACAATAGTCATCGTCCCATTCCTGATTTTGCTGATTGTTGTCAGCAATCTGAGCATGAACAAAGCATGGAAGCGAATGTTCGGTGATATTGCGGACGTTAATGCACGAGTGGAGGACAGTGTCTCAGGCGTCCGGGTTGTGCAATCGTTTACGAATGAAAAATTTGAAATCAACCGTTTTGCAAAAAACAACAAAAAATTCCGCAAGGCAAAGCTTGGTGCATATAAAATTATGTCTTTCAGTTCTTCCGGAATCTATATGATGACGCGTTTCATCACCCTGGTTGTTCTCGTATACGGTTCCTGGTTAAGTTTCAGCGGAGATCTTTCTTATGGTCAGCTCGTCGGGTTTGTTCTATATGTGAACGTGTTACTTAAGCCGATTGATAAAATAAGTGCTTTAATGGAGCTATATCCAAAAGGGATGGCTGGTTTTAAACGATTTACCGAGTTGCTCGACATGGAACCTGATGTTAAAGATACGGAGGATGCAATTGAAGTTTCTTCTTTGCATGGCCATATTGATTTTAAAAACGTATCTTTCAGCTATGATGAAAATAAACCTGTACTTAAGCAAATTGATCTTCATATCGTGGCAGGGGAGACGATTGCATTTGTCGGTCCGTCAGGCGCGGGAAAAACAACGATCTGTTCTCTGATTCCGAGATTTTATGACGTTGATGAAGGGTATATTTCGATCGATGGAATCGATATTCGTGATATGATAAAACGATCACTCAGATCACAAATCGGGATTGTCCAGCAGGATGTCTTCCTTTTTACAGGAACATTAAGAGAGAATATCGCCTATGGGATGTTGGATGCCAGCGAAGAGGAGATAATCGAAGCAGCAAAACGCGCCCACCTCGAAAGCTTTATTCAATCATTGCCTGATGGTTATGAAACCCAAATTGGCGAACGCGGCCTGAAGCTTTCCGGCGGACAAAAGCAGCGGATTGCGATTGCCAGGATGTTTTTAAAAAACCCGCCAATTCTGATTTTGGATGAAGCAACCTCTGCCCTTGACACTGAAACAGAACAGATCATCCAAACGGCTCTAACAGAGCTTGCCGTAAATCGGACTACACTTGTGATCGCACACCGGCTCGCTACAATCAAGAATGCCGACAAAATTGTCGTCGTAACAGAAGATGGGATTGCCGAAGAGGGGAGCCATCAACAACTGATTGAGCAAAACGGAATTTTTGCGAATTTGCACCGTGTCCAGTACGCAAAAACTTCAACAAGTTAAATATGCAAATACGTGATGAAAAAGCCGGAGTAGTTTTCCGGCTTTTTCAATTGTCTAATTGTTCGTTTTTCAATTAAAGAAGTGTTCTGTGAAATTTATTAAACTAACTTTTCAAAAACAGGTAAAAAATCCTAAGTAATTGGATATATAAAAAACTGATTTTTCAGACATTCCGGGTCTAATGCGGTATAGACATCTATACAGAAAAACAATTAATCTGAAATTAGATTTGCAAGCCTTTTCACTTCGGAAATTTGGTTAACAATATTAAAGAGCTGAAGCTCAAAAGGAGGAAGTATGAAAAACAAAGATTTCATGTTTGCGATAGCAGCTGTGATGTGCACTGCTATGCTAATTCCTGCCAGCAGTCCCGCTTTAGCAGACGAAATAACAGGTCATTTTTTTAAGACGTACGAAAATGAAATCGAGAAAAAGCCATTTAAGCAAAAGAAGCATTCAAAGTTCGCATGGGATCATCCGGGAAAGTCATATCCTGTATTGTTGCCCGGCTCTCCAAGAGCAGCCGGAATGGTCCAGGAACCTCTTGACCAAATAGACGCTATCATCAACAAAAAGATTTCTGAGCGGGCAATGCCTGGTGCCGTAGCTTTTGTTGCCAGAAGAGGACATATCGTTAAGCATGAGGCATATGGACACGCGCTCCGTTATGAAGATGATAAATTCACGGAAGTGGACGAACCAATTCAAATGAAGACGGATACGATTTTTGATCTCGCCTCAATCAGCAAAATTTTTACGACAACCGCCGCTATGAAACTGTATGAACAAGGCCTTTTCGGATTGGACGATCCTGTTGCAGACTATCTTCCCGAGTTCGCGCAAAATGGGAAGGAATCTGTTACGATCAGACAGCTGATGACCCACACCTCCGGATTCACGGCGTGGATTCCGCTTTATACCGAGGGGAACAGCCGGGAAGACCGAATTCAAACCGTCTTAAAACACCCATTAAAAAACGCACCGGGGAGCACCTATACATACAGCGACTTGAACATGATCACACTTGGTGCCCTTATTGAACGTTTATCCGGACAGCGGTTGGATGCTTTCGTTGCAGAGCATATTACCGGACCGCTTGGAATGAGGGATACGATGTACAATCCGCCAGCCGCGCTTAAAGACAGAATTGCTGCAACTGAATATCAGGCTACACCGGCGCGCGGCATTGTTTGGGGAGAGGTTCATGATGAGAATGCCTGGTCATTGGGCGGGGTTGCCGGGCATGCCGGAGTGTTCTCAACCGCTCGTGACCTTGGTAAATTCGCGCATATGTTTGTGAATGAAGGCAGCTATGGCAATAAAAGAATTTTAAAGGCGGAAACCGTGCGCTTGCTTGCCGAAAACCAAATCCCGCAATTTCCGGGAAATGACCATGGGCTTGGCTGGGAGATCGGCCAGGGATGGTTTATGGACGCGTTATCGGAAGGAACTACGCTTGGACATACGGGCTATACGGGGACATCAATCGTGATTAACCAGAATAATGACACAATTGCGATCCTCCTTACCAACCGGGTTCATCCGACAAGAAATACAGTTTCTACTAATGGCACTAGACGAGAGTTTGCGAGACAAGTAGCCGATGCAATTCCAGTAGATATTCGTGGGGGAAATGGAGCTTGGTTTTCCGGATATGGGGATCGTTTGGATCGGACTTTAACAGCACGGGTTAATATTGAAAAAGCTGCAACTCTGTCTTTTAACACATGGTACCGGATTGAAACCGGGTTTGACTTCGGTTATGTTGAAGTTTCTGAAGACGGGGAAGTGTGGACACAACTGGGCGAACCTACCACAGGAAGCAGTGTTGACTGGCAGAAAGTTAACCTTGATGTTCCGGGAAATACAAATTTTATCAGGTTCCGTTACAAAACAGACGCGTCAACGAATGGAAGAGGCTGGTATATTAATAACGTCAAAATTAAGGAAGCTCGCAGTAAAACAATTAAGCCTGCATTAACTGGTGCAGGATGGCAGGAGAGAGATTATTAAAGCCCGGCTTAACAGTAAATCTAAAGCCGTTTCTTGATTAGTTAAAAAAACGGAGGGGACCTGACTTGGTACAAACGCGGAAAAATCGAATCATCACCTTTATCGTTTTAACGTTAATGCTTTCACAGCTATGGGTAGGCATTCCTGCGCAATCAGCGGCAGCAAAGGAGCAAGAAACGGATCTGATTATTTTTGAAAATGTACCGGAAGCAGATGCTGAAATCGTTGGCAACAGTTTTCAGCTCGAGGCACTTCATGTGTATGAAGACGGTCATTTCATGACTGTGTCAGAAGGATTAAAATGGAGATCTTCGAACAAACATGTCGCGACCATCGATGAAAAGGGACTCGTCACATTAACAGGCAAAAAGGGGCGGACCTTTATCATTGCCAGTGACGGAAAACAAGTGGACAGCATTGCCATCGACTATAAAACCAATCGAAACGGACGCGCTCGGGAAGGTGGAAAAGACGATTGGCAGCCATTACTCATAAAACAAAAAGGGAAGAAGTATGACGTGATCTCGCGTGCAATTAAGAAAATGACACTAGAAGAAAAAGTCGGGCAAATGCTTATGCCAGATTTCAGAACCTGGAAGGGCGCAAATGTAACCGAAATGCTTCCTGAAATTGAGCAGCTCGTTAAGCAATATCATTTAGGCGGTGTGATCTTATTCAGGGAAAATGTCGTCACAACCGAACAAACCGCGAAACTTGTTTCCCAATATGCGGAAGCTTCTGAGAAATACGGTCTGTTGATGACGATTGACCAGGAAGGCGGAATTGTAACAAGGCTTCAATCAGGGACTGATATGCCTGGCAATATGGCAATCGGCGCGACGGGATCACCTGAAATTGCCGGGAAAGTCGGCAAGGCAATCGGGGAAGAATTAGCAGCTCTTGGAATTAACATGAATTTTGCACCGGTTTTGGACATTAATAACAATCCGGATAACCCGGTAATTGGTGTTCGCTCGTTTGGTGAACACCCTGAGCTTGTTGCCGAATTGGGGGTAGCGTATACGAAAGGACTTCAGGCAGCAGGTGTTGCAGCAACAGCCAAGCACTTTCCTGGCCATGGCGACACCGCTGTAGACTCCCATCTCGGACTGCCGGAGGTCCCGCATGATAAAGCCCGCCTTATGGAGGTAGAGCTCTATCCATTCCAAAAGGCAATGGAAGCGGGAATCGACTCTGTCATGACCGCGCATGTGACGTTCCCGAAGATTGACGATACAAAAGTAACGTCTAAATTGACGGGAGAACAGATCGCTTTGCCGGCAACACTGTCTTATAAGGTACTGACAGAATTGATGAGGGAAGAAATGGACTATGAAGGTGTCATCACAACCGATGCGATGAACATGAAAGCGATCGCAGACCATTTTGGACCAGTTGATGCGGCCATTCGTGCTGTCAAAGCCGGGACGGATATCGTCTTGATGCCCGTCGGCTTGGCAGAGGTTGCAAACGGCCTGTTAGGCGCTGTAAGAAACGGGGAAATATCTGAAAAAAGAATTGAAGAATCGGTTGAGCGAATCTTAACGTTAAAAGTCAAGCGGGGCATCATTAAGGCAGAGATCCCTGTCCCGATCGAAGAAAAGGTTGCCGAAGCCCTTGAAGTTGTTGGATCAGCCGAACATAAACAGGTCGAAAAAGAAGCAACTGAACGTTCGATTACACTTTTGAAAAATGATCAAATTTTACCTTTGAACACAAATAGCGGTGAACACATTGTCGTCGTTGGAAGCACCTACATCACCGACCTTGGCAATGCGATAAAAGCCTATCATGACAATACAACAGTACTTGCCTTATCTTCCGCCTACAAGCTTACTCCAGAGCAGCTGGAGCTTGTGAAAAATGCAAAAGCCGTTATTGTCGGAACCCATACAAGCAACGTGTCTGGAAGATCTCCGGGCAGTGCACAAATGAAGATGGTCAATCAAGTAATTGAAACAGCAGCGGGCCCTGTCATCGGTCTCGGAATCCGCAATCCTTATGATGTAATGGCCTATCCAAACACAGATGCCTATTTAGCCCAGTATGGCTTTCGATCGGCCAGCTTCAAAGCAGCAGCAGGCGCTATTTTTGGAGAATTCAGCCCGTCAGGAAAGCTTCCTGTTACGATCCCGGGAGTAGATGGTGGAGTCCTTTACGGGTATGGACACGGTTTAACGTATTAGTTTACCTGGTAGTGAGGCAGGGATAAGTGAATCTTTTTCCTGCTGCCTCTCACTATCGTTTCATAAATCGAAATGGGGTGACGAAGTTGAAAAAATGGCTTGTAACGATTTTGACGGCAATCCTCGTCCTGTCGTCGTTGACAGGAGTATTGGCAGACGATGGTAAAGGGAAACGATATGGTAAAAGCAAAAAGAGCAAGAAGCTGGAAATCGGCATTGAAGTGCTGTTAGAGGACGACAAAGACTTGATTGAAGGAAAAAGAGTCGGTCTTATTACGAATCCAACCGGAGTCGATCCCGATCTGACCAGTGTTGTCGATTTGCTCCACAGCGATCCCGATGTTGAACTGACCGCCCTGTATGGACCGGAGCATGGCGTCCGCGGCAGCGCCCAGGCAGGTGAATATGTAGAATTTTACACCGATGAAAAAACAGGGCTGCCTGTATACAGCCTGTACGGAAAAACGAGAAAGCCAACACCGGCAATGCTCGAAAACGTTGATGTGCTGCTATTTGATATTCAAGATGTAGGAACCCGCTTCTACACTTATATTTATACGATGGCTTATGCGATGGAAGCCGCAAAAGAAAACGATATTCCATTTATCGTGCTTGACCGTCCTAACCCGCTCGGCGGACTAAAGGTTGAAGGACCGGTCCTTGACCCGAAATATGCATCCTTCGTTGGCAATTACCCGATTCCGCTCCGACACGGAATGACAGTGGGGGAACTGGCAAAATTGTTCAATGAAGAGTACGGTATCGGGGCTGATTTAACTGTTGTTGAAATGAACGGCTGGAAACGATCGGCGTATTTTGATGATACTGGTTTGCCGTTTGTTCTTCCATCGCCGAACATGCCGACTGTTGAGACAACGCTTGCCTATCCGGGTGGTGCTTTAATTGAAGGAACAAATGTATCAGAGGGAAGAGGAACAACGAAGCCATTTGAATTAATCGGTGCCCCGTTTATTAATGCAGAGGTTTTGGCACATGAACTGAATTCTCTAAAGCTTAATGGAGTTACATTCAGGCCGGCATCCTTCAACCCGAGTTTCTCAAAGCATGCTGGAGTCCTTTCGCACGGCATCCAAATCCATGTAACGGATCGGGAGGAATTTAAACCGGTCGAGACAGGCCTCCATATTGTCAAAACGATTCACGACCTATATCCAGGCAAGTTTCAATTCCGGGCCGAGAACAGCGCTGGCATTTCCTTCTTCGACCAATTGGTCGGAAACGGCTGGATTCGCGACGGGATTGAAGAAGGAAGGCCAGTCCAGGACATGAAAAAGCAATGGCAAGAAGGACTGGAACAATTTATCGAAGTTCGCGAGCAGTACTTGTTGTATTAAGATTACTCTAATATGAAAGCTAAAAACATCGAATAAGGCTATAAGATTAGCCTATTAATCTATGCCACTTTTTATGAAAGCAATGTTGAAAAATTTTCAGGCCGTCTAAATAATATGTCGGACAGTACATTCATATCTATTAAATAAGTAAAGCTGCCTTTTTGGAGTATTATCATAAAAAATAAAAAAGGGGTGTTTACAAATGTTAGGGTTTCTACAGCGCATTGGAAAATCATTGATGCTTCCGATTGCCGTCATGCCTGCTGCTGCATTGCTTTTACGTTTAGGACAGCCGGACTTATTGGATATTAAGTTTATTTCCGCAGCAGGGGATGCCGTATTTGCCAATCTGGCGATATTGTTTGCAATCGGGGTTGCCATTGGATTCTCGAAGGATGGAAACGGTGCGGCAGCGTTGGCCGGCGCGGTCGGCTACTTTGTATTGACGAATGGTGCCCAAGCATTGGATAAAACGATCAATATGGGCGTATTGGGAGGGATTATATCAGGTATTGTGGCCGGGCTGCTTTATAACAAATATCATGATATAAAACTGCCTGATTGGCTTGGCTTTTTTGGCGGACGCAGGTTTGTACCGATTATCACGTCACTGGCAATGCTGATCCTTGCGTTTATTTTTGGATTTATTTGGCCACCGATTCAGGAAGTAATCAATAGTGTCGGGGAATGGATTATTGGTGCAGGAGCAACCGGGGTTGGAATTTATGGGTTCTTAAATCGACTGTTAATTCCTGTCGGTCTCCATCACATCCTGAATACACTTGTTTGGTTTGAATTTGGAGAGTTTACCAATGCCGCCGGAGAGATTGTAAAAGGCGACTTATACCGTTTCCTTGCCAAGGATCCGACAGCAGGGGTCTTTATGGCTGGATTTTTCCCGGTCATGATGTTCGGACTTCCGGGTGCAGCACTGGCAATAATTGCAGCAGCAAAGCCGGAAAGGAGAAAAGCTCTGACGGGGGTATTGCTTGGCCTTGCATTTACTTCTTTCTTAACGGGAATTACAGAACCAATTGAATTTTTATTTATGTTTTTATCACCGGCACTATATTTTATTCACGCGATATTGACTGGCCTATCCCTGTCAATTGCCTATCTTCTTGATATCCATCATGGTTTTGGGTTCTCGGCAGGAGCGATTGATTTTATTTTAAACTTTGGTATCGCCCAGAAACCACTCGTGCTGGCAGGTATAGGATTAGTGTATGCCCTCCTGTATTTTGTTGTTTTTTACTTGTTGATCAAGAAACTGGATTTGAAAACACCGGGACGGGAAGATGATGTCGAAGGTGAATTTGAAGAAAGCGGAATTGCCACAGGCAACTATTCTGAAGTAGCTGCTGGTTATCTTTCAGCTCTTGGCGGAAAAGAAAACCTTGTGGAAATTGACAATTGTGTCACCCGCCTGCGCCTGAAAATCAAGGATATGAGCCTGATCGATGAAGCCCAGCTGAAACGAGCAGGTGCAAAAGGGGTTATCAAAATGGGGAAAACAGATCTCCAGGTTGTCGTCGGGACAGATGTTGAATTTGTGGCCAATGAAATGAAGAGAATATAACGAAAACACGGGACCTGTGAAGGTTCCGTGTTTTCATGTTTATTTTGCGGTTCTGTGCCGGTATTGAATCCATTGGTAGCGGATAAAACAGCCGATACAAAAGCCAAGCAGTGCAAAAATGGAAGCGAGTGCGACCATCGCGGAAAAAATATGACCGATCACGTTCCAGCCGGCAGCATAACCGATAAGTGCGCCAGTTAGACAAACAACGGCGATGATTTGGTTGAATTGCTGCTGATCATACTCTTCAGGGATGTACTGGGAGTATGGTTTCTTTAAAAAAGCGCTCCCGATTTTCATAATTGGATTTACACCAAATAAAAGGCCGAATAAACCGGCGATAAGCGGGACGGCAAGTATCCAGATTTCTCCGGTTAGCCAGGTTAACAGGACGCTACCTGCAATAAATGATTGATTTATTCTGACGAGCGGACGGGGAATAGTCCGAACTTCTTGTGTCATCATTATTCCTACCTTTCCGATATGATTATAAGAAGTTTATCCCTTTTTAGTTAATTTGTGAAGAAAAAAGTCCGAAATAAGCAATAATTCAATTGATAGTGGTTGCAAGTTGTTTTTCTAAAAGAATGAAATGTAGTAGAATCTGAATATAATTGCGTTATACTGGCAATAACAGCATTTTTGCGATAAAAAAAATTATGATAAACATGCACTGATAAAATATTGGAGAAAATCATGAAAAATAACGAGGAACGAACGATTGAAATTATTGAGTTATGCCTGCTGGCAGGTAAAATTATGCTTCAGTCCGGTGCTGAAACATACCGGGTCGAAGATACGATGTCACGCATTGCCACCTCTTTCTCTGTCCATGGATCCCACAGTTATGTGACACCAACTGTGATTATTTTTTCAGTTGACGGAACGGTACCGACTAAGCTGATCAGGATTTCTGATCGGACGACGGATTTAAGAAAAGTTACACTAGTGAATGGGATTTCACGAAGGATCAGCGGTGGCGAGTTGACGCTGGAGGAGGCATTTCGCGAATTAAGAAAAATAGATCTAGCCAATCTTGCTTTCCCTTTATGGCTGCAAATTGTCGCTGCCTCGATTTCGAGCGGCTGTTTTTTAATGATGTTCAGCGGTTTCGCAAGCGATTTTATTCCAGCTATGCTTACGGGTGGACTCGGCTTTATCGCTTTAATATACGTACATAAGCTGGTTGAAATAAAATTCTTTGCCGAGTTTCTCGCTAGCCTTGTGATCGGTTCGACCGCATTGTTGTTAGTGAACGCAGGAGCAGGGCAGGAATTGGATAAAATCATTATTGGTTCGGTTATGCCATTGGTGCCGGGGCTATTAATAACAAATGCAGTCAGGGATTTAATGGCCGGCCATCTTGTTTCCGGCCTGTCGAAAGGCGCTGAAGCTTTCCTGACTGCTTTTGCGATCGGTACCGGGATTGCGGTCGTTTTTTCATTTTATTAAAAAGCTAAGAGGTAACGTTTATGATTGTACAATTGATAACGAGTTTTATTGCATCGGCCGCTTTTGGGATTATTTTTAATATTCCGGGAAGATCATTACTGCAATGCGGGTTTGTTGGTATGCTAGGCTGGATTGTCTACATATGGCTTTCCGAAGACTATTTTGATATTGCCCTCGCAACGGTTATCGCTTCAGTTGTCATCGGGATTATCAGCCAAATTTTTGCAAGAATATATAAAACACCAATTATCGTTTTTAGTGTTGCCGGAATCATTCCGTTAGTGCCTGGCGGGCTTGCTTACGACGCGATGCGCAATTTCGTTGAAAATGACTACAACAGCGCATTACAGCTTGCAGCCAAAGCATTCTTGTTTTCAGGAGCGATTGCAATTGGCCTCGTCATCTCGGAAGTAATCAACCAGATGATCCGAAAAAGCACACCTCAACCAACAGTTAAAGCAAGGAAGCAATAGGAGGCAGTCGTTGGAGTGCTTCGTGTTGGGACAGAGATATTTTTTATTATCGAAAGAAGACGGCCTTAAATTAGCGGAGGTGGAAGAATGGAGCTTGAAAGGTTAATAGGAATGTTGAAAGACCGGACTCCTGTCATTTTGGGCAGTGATCAATTTATAAAATATTCGATTCTGTTACCCTTGATCCATCATGATGGAGAGCTCCGCGTCTTATTCGAGGTTCGGGCCCATACATTAAGGAGACAGCCAGGCGAGATTTGTTTTCCTGGCGGCAAAATAGATCAAGAGGATCGGGATGAACAGCATTCTGCGATCAGGGAAACTTCAGAAGAGCTCGGGATTTCGGAAAGCACCATCGCAAATGTATTTCCGCTCGATTATATGGTGTCCGCTTTTGGGACGATCATTTATCCATACGTTGGTGTGATTGAAGATTATCAGGCAATCAAGCCAAACCCCGCTGAAGTGGCAGAAATATTCACCGTACCTTTAAGCTTTTTTAAAAGGACAAACCCGGAAAAGTATAAAATCAATTTTCAAATTCAGCCGGAAGAAAATTTTCCATTCGATTCGATCCAGGGCGGTGAAAAATATAATTGGCAAACCAGGCAGCTGGAAGAGTATTTTTACCGTTATGAAGGCAAGGTCATTTGGGGACTTACCGCAAGGGTGCTATCACACTTTTTGGAGATCATCAGTGAAAAATAATTTTAAATAAACAAGTACAAACCGTCCAAGTTCCGGACGGTTTTTTAATACATTTAAATAGTCTTTTTCCAACAAAACATTGGGTGCATGATTATCGAAATAGCGAACATTTTAAGACAACCCTTCCGATAGACGAGCATATTTTAAAGAAAGGAGTTAATAAGGAGGGTTTAATAATGATTAACTGGAGAGTCCGATTCAGGAACTGGCGTTGGGTTGCAGCATTTTTATCCCAACTGCTGATCGTCCTGCAAATGTTGCTAGTTGGTTTAAATTCAGTGGGGCTGACTGATTTCCAGCTCACCGAAGAAATTGCCGAGGGGGTATTAACATTCGCTAATGCAATATTTATCCTTCTCTCGATGCTTGGAATTGTCCAGGATCCGACGACAAAAGGCTACAGGGACAGTGAACGGGCAAAAAAATATATCGAACCGAACTAACAAATAGACTTAACGGAAAACCTTCAGCTGTATCGGAGGTTTTTTGTTTTTAGAGTATGTAAAGCTAACTTTAAATAAAAAAGAAGGGCAAGTGATTGTTATTTGGTTTTTATAGAATGAAAAATCCTAAAAATATTGAACATTAAATCCGAAAGTAATAGAATGAAGAAAGGAGGCGATACATATGAACCTAATTGACATGTCCTTTAAACCAGCCCGTTTTGAAGTTGAATGCAAGTACTCACTATTGTTTGAATCTGCATTAGCAATTGCAGCGGCTACGTATCCAAAGCTTCACGACCATTTAGAAAGGCCAAAAAAACACTGGGACAGTCTTCAGCAATCACTTTCGGAAAAACTTCAGCAAGAGCTCCTTCACTGCTAAAAAAATAATACGTGGAAAATCCTGCTTCAATTGCTCCATGAAAGAGATTTTCAATCATTGAAAGAATTTCTTCAATATATCAAAGAACTACCGGATGAGCAGTTAAGATACATCGCTTTTCCATATTTGGACTTATCACAACAACAAAACCGCGAGCTCGCCGCAAAAGGGGATGAAAGGGCAGTCAGGGAAATGATAGCTGCCTGCCAGGGCCATGCATTTTTCCCGGGTTTAATAGAGTTTGTGTTTAAGGAGAATCCCGCTGCATTAACGGAACATCTGATCACCATCATGGAAAAATGGCATACTGAAGTTGCCGTCAAGGATGAGGATAATATTAAAATATTAAAAAGGGATGCAGAAGCCAAGTTGCGCATGGTGGGAAAACTATCAAGCTCCCAGCTGGTACAACGGGCGACAGGGGTGGACTATGAGGCGGAACCAAATATAGCGAAGGTATTACTGATCCCACATTATATTTATCGTCCATGGACAATTGAAGCGAACCTAGTAGATACAAAAGTATTCTATTATCCTGTCAGCGACGAGAGTTTGTCGGACGGCACCCACAAAAATATACCTCCAGCAGCGTTAGTAAACTTTTATAAGGCGCTTGGAGATGAGAAGCGAATGCGAATCTTAAAACTTTTATACGAAAAAGAACGGACATTAAAAGAGTTAACCGAATTGCTGGAGCTTGGAAAGACGACAATACACCATCATTTGGTTCTGCTGCGTTCTGAGCATATTGTAAAAGTGAACAATAATGGGACCTACGCTTTGAGCCAGTTTCCGCTGAATATGAAAGAAGAGCTTCTGAAAGAATATTTGCAATGGTAGGCAGTCAATCAGTATTTCGTGCGTACTTGGTTGGAAGAGCGTCCTCCACTTTTGCAAGTACTTTTGGGACGTTTCTTATCTCGTGGATTTTATATGATTTAACAGGATCAAAGACTGCAATGGGGAGCTTGTTTTTACTCAGTGTATTGGCACAAATAGCAGTCCAATTTATCGTTGGTCCGTACATTGACCGCTGGTCGCGCACGTTGGTAATGAAGCTGTCAGAAATCATCCGAATCGTTACATTTATAATGTTATTGATCTGTTTGTTGCTCGCATCGATGGACCCGATCATTTTGTATATCGCGGCTTTTTTAACTTCAATTGTGATATACGATGCAGCAGCAGACGCTATTATTCCAAAACTGGTACATCAAAACGAGCTGGTAAAAGCGAATGCGAAAATTTCCGGGCTTACCCAGTTGATTAGACTAATTGCTTTACCTGTCGGCGGATTTTTGGTCGCCAATTTCGGACAAATAATCGCTGTCGCGATCGTGCTGTCGTTTTATCTTTTTTCGATCATGCTTCTTCCTTTGTTAAAAGAGAAGAACAAAAGCCCGCTAAGTAAAGCATCATGGATGGGACAATTCAAGGCAGGACTGGATATATATACACAACATAAAATCCTGCTTATTCTCGGAATGTTCATTGCCACAACAAGCTTTGGTGTCTTTGCGACGCAAGCGATGTATATTCCATATGTTACGGACATATTGGGAGGAACATCTTTTGAATATGGTTTTTTTGCCGCGTCTTTTCCACTCGGTTATATACTCGGTTCATACCTGGTAGGAAAGCTAAAGGCGCCCGGAAAGTATTTGTATCTTGTTATGATAAGTGCACTGTTTGTCGGCGGGAGCACGCACATATTTCTAGGATTAACCGAATCTTTTTGGCTGGCGCTCTTGTTCGAGATGGTGGCCGGAATCGTAATGCCATTCTGGAATGTTTATAGCACGACAATCTATCAGCGCCTCGTACCTGATGAGATATTGGGTCAAGTATTTTCTGTCCGTTTTTTGCTGTCGAAAGCGGCAACGCCAATTGGAATACTGTACGGAACCTTTTGTGCAACCGTGTTCAGCTTGCCATTTTTATTTCTGTCTGTCGGGATCATCCTCTGCGCGGTCACAGGTATGGGATTCTTTCTGATCTACCGTGCTTCGAAAGCGAACTATAAAACAGTCCTTAGTGTTAAACAATAAAATTATAAATAAATTGCCAGAGTCATATCTCGAAAGTTATCAATTAAACGTCTCTATCAGATCGGGTATAATGAAAATACCAATACAAAGAAGAGGTACGCGAATGGCGGATACGTTGCGAAAAGAAATTAAAGAGAAAATTGAAAACGGACAGTTTAATTGTGAGAAGGAATTAACGCTGTCTGTAATCAGCGGGAAATGGAAGATTGTGATTCTCTGGTACTTAGGGAAGGCAGGTCCACACCGTTTTAGTGAACTGCAAAAGCTTTTCCCAAAAATTACGCAAAAAATGCTGTCAAGCCAGCTGAAGGAATTGATTGAGGATGGTGTCGTACTGAGAACAGCCTACCCGGAGGTTCCTCCTCGAGTTGAGTATTCGTTAACGGAACTCGGTCAAACGCTGATGCCAATTATTGAAATGATGTATGAATGGGGAAAAAAGCGGATAGAAGATATTCAACAAAGTCTTTGAAACTAGCAGCGATCCAATAGTACCCCAATAGTACCCCAAAAGTAACCTACTTACAAAAAAGTACGTTCTTGTCATGTTCATGATTATCAATGATAATCAAACAAGAAAGATAACGTTTTGTAAGGAGTGGTTTGATGAAAATTCGTGTTTCTGCAGTGCAGTACCATTTGCACACGATCCAATCATTTGAACAATTCACGAAGCAATGTGAGCATTATATAAAAACAGCCCAGGAGTACGGTTCCGAATTTGTGCTGTTTCCAGAATTTTTTACGACCCAGCTGCTGTCAATCGGCAGTGATCATGGAGCGAATCTGACAATCAATGAACTGCCCGGATTTACGGAGCAATACCGTGAGCTTTTTACAGGTTTTGCAAAAGACACCGGTATGCATATTATCGGGGGAACCCATGTCATAAACAGGGATGGCAAATTGTACAATGTCGCACATCTTTTTTATCCGGATGGAAGAATTGAAGAGCAGGCAAAGCTCCACATTACGCCAACCGAGGTACATGAATGGAACATGACTGCTGGCGATGGACTGGCTGTGTTCGATACCGAAAAAGGGAAAATTGCGATTCTGACATGTTATGACATTGAGTTTCCGGAGATCGTCAGAATGGCGAAGGCAAAAGGAGCCGATGTGATTTTCTGTCCGTCATGCACTGATGACCGCCATGGCTTTCACCGCGTCCGCTATACAAGCCATGCTAGAGCGATCGAAAACCAGGTCTATGTCGTTTTGACCGGCACAGTCGGAGCTTTACCGACTGTTGACTTTATGCGCGCAAACTTCGGCCAGGCAGCAGTGATTACGCCCAATGACATTCCATTTCCTCCGCAAGGCCTTCTCTCCGAAGGTGAATTGAATAACGATATGATCGTGACTGCTGACCTTGATTTAAGCCTTCTTTATGAGGTTCGCGAAAAAGGTTCCGTGACGACATGGCGGGACCGCCGTGTTGATTTATATCCGGATTGGGAAAAATCAAATATTTGAAGGGTGACTGAATTGCGATACCGAAGCGAGTTTTATGTGTATGATCAGGAGAAGCCTGTTCCAGTCGTAATTCGCAACTATAACAAAAACGATTTTGATGAGCTTATCCAAATCCAATCCGAATGTTTTCCGCCGCCGTTTCCAGCTGAGCTGTGGTGGAATAAAGATCAGCTCAATAACCATATTACACTGTTTCCCGAGGGGGCGCTTTGTGTAGAAGTAAATGGTGAATTGGCCGGCTCTCTGACGGGCTTATGTGTTGATTTTGACCCGGATCATCCTGTTCATACATGGGAAGAGGTAACGGATAATGGCTATATCCGCAGCCATAACCCGCAGGGCAGCACTCTTTATATTGTCGATATAAGCGTACGCCCTAAATATCGCAAGCTTGGCCTTGGCAAGCTGATGATGCAGGCAATGTACCATGTTGTCATCGAACTTGGCCTGGAACGTCTGCTCGGCGGCGGCAGGATGCCGGGCTTTAAGCAAAAATCAGCTGAAATGAGCGCTGAGCAATATATCGAGGCTGTTACTGCGGGTGACATAAAGGATCCGGTCATTTCATTCCTGCTCAGGTGCGGCAGGGTGCCAGTTGCCGTTGTTGAACAATATTTGGATGACGAGGAATCGTGCAATTACGGGACGTTAATGGAATGGAAAAATCCGTTTAAATAATCTGAAGGAGCGCTTACGTAGATGAAGTACTTGAGAATTACCAGCATTGAAGACCCGTTATTTCGGAAAATGCACAACTTAATGCAGGAAGTTTTTCCGCCTGAAGAAGTGCTTGAATATGAACTATGGAAGGAACCGCTTGAAGATCCAGGTATTCGTGTATTTGTCGCGGTTCATGGCGATGATGTCGCAGGTGCGACCGAATATCGTTACTATCCCGACTGGAATATCGCGATGACCGATTTTACGATCATTGGCCGGCCCGGCTTAAGCCTTGGCCGTTTTCTGGCGCAAAATCGCCAGAATGACTTGAACGAACTGGCTAAAAGCAATGGGAAAAAACTGTTTGGAATGTTTGCGGAAATTTACGACCCATACAAGGCGGGAGATCACGAGTTTGGCGGAGTAAAAGCAATGAATCCGTTCGTACGGCGTGAAGTTCTGTCCCATTTAGGCTATAAGCGTCTCGATTTCACGTATGTGCATCCTTCATGGAAAAACGACGGCGAGGCAGTTACCGGCCTTGACTTATGCTTTATGCCTGGCGATGAAAATGTTAATGAGATTCCCGCACAACTCGTTGTCGATTTCCTGAAAAATTACTATACCGTTTTGCCAAACAAGCCATCCGAATGGTTGAACATGGTGGAGCAGCTTGAAAGACAGGAATCTGTACCACTTCTGCCGTTGTAAGTAGTAACGCTCTTAGTAGGGTGGTTGTTCTTGCCATCAACTATCAATTCAGTTAAAATATTGCTAACTTTACAATATGCCTAAGTGATGACAGGAACGAGTAGCATTTATCTCCATGGAGCAGAGAGCCGATGGCTGGTGAAAATCGGAGCATAGATAAAGGTGAATTACCTCCTCGAACTTTCTTTGTGAAAACGAGTAACAAAGGACGGACGAACCGTTATTCGATTGAGTGGAAGAATTTTTTCTTCAACAAGGGTGGTACCGCGTGCAATAAACCACGTCCCTTTTATAGGGACGTGTTTTTTTATGCTAAAAAAGGAGGAAAATCGAGATGGATAACTTCGCAGAGAAATTATCTAAACAGCAAGTAGTGGAACTGGAAAGGCAGTTTTCGTTATATGCAACTGGGGTTCAGGAGATTATTCCTGAACAAGAGCTAAAAAACAAGCTGTCGAAATCCTTGCTGACAAATAAGCCATTAAGAGTCAAGCTTGGCCTGGATCCCTCTGCACCAGATGTGCATTTAGGCCATACTGTCGTCTTGAACAAGCTTAAGCAGTTTCAAGAAAACGGCCATACGATCCAGTTGATCATTGGTGATTTCACCGGGAAAATCGGTGATCCGACCGGGAAATCAACGAGCAGAAAACAGCTTTCTGTTGAAGAAGTAAAACATAATGCAAAAACTTACTTTGAGCAGTTTGGAAAAATACTCGATATGGAAAAAGTTGAATTGCATTATAATTCAAAGTGGCTGTCGAAGCTCGATCTTGAAGCAGTTATCAACCTTGCTGGGAGTATTACTGTTGCAAGACTGCTAGAGAGAAACGATTTTTCCATACGGCTTGCGGCGGGAAAACCGATTTCGCTTCATGAATTTTTTTATCCGCTGATGCAAGGCTACGATTCAGTGATGCTTGAAAGCGATATCGAGCTTGGCGGCAATGATCAGCATTTTAATGTATTGATGGGCAGGCATTTGCAGGAATACTACAATAAAGAGAAGCAGGTCGTCATGCTGCTGCCACTCCTGGAAGGACTTGATGGTGTTGAAAAGATGTCAAAGTCGAAAGGCAATTACATCGGCATAGACGAAAATCCTCAGGATATGTACGGAAAAACGATGTCGATTCCCGATGAGCTTATGGTAAAATACTTTAATCTTGCTAGCAATCTGCCTATAGACGACAAATTAAAAATCGTTGCAGATCTCGAAAATAGACGCGTTCATCCCCGAGATGCGAAAATGCTGCTCGCAAGAACAATTGTTTCAATGTTTCATGGAACAGAGGCAGCGAATCAAACAGAGCAGAACTTTAAAGAAGTATTTCAAAAAGGGCTTATTCCAGATGATATTCCAATGATCGTCTGGGATACTGCTGAGCCTGTGTCAGTCATTGATGCCATTGTAAAACTGAAATTGCTTCCTTCAAAGGGAGAAGCGCGCAAAATGATTCAAAACGGTGGAATTAGAGTGAATGGCGAAAAAATTATCGATAATAATTTCCTGGTAGTGGTTCAAGATGAAACAATCATCCAGGTTGGCAAACGAAAATTTATAAAGTTGCTTAGGAGCAATCCGGCGGTTAATTGATTCACTTTTTAAAGGATTAATTTAAACACATCCACCCACAAAAGGTTGCTCCGGCTGGGAGCAACCTTTTCGGATTGCCGATCCAGTATCGATGGCTACTGACGCGCCGACAATCGCTGCATACATGGCAGCCTGTTGAGCCTGGATCAGTGCTTCCATTGTTGTATAGTCCCCGATTTTCAGCTGTTATCGTAATGATTCTGACAACATGCGACATCATTTCTATAAGGGACAGGAGGTTGTAAAGTTTCAATTATTTGTAAAATTTTCGTATTAAAAAAAGATTTTAATTTACAGCAATATTTTTGGACAAGATTCATATATTTTGAGAAGGAGGATGATCGCTCTCATGCTAATGGTTCAGGCCGGTTTATCAATTCTGCTTTTATTCGCGGCGTTTCGTTTTTTATCCGCTCAGTCCCGCCAGCGAAAGCCATATGGTAAAGCCATCTTCAACTTGCTGTTTCTATTAAGCTCGATTCCGTTAATGTATCTTGTGTATGGGGACTACATCGGAGGTAATTTGGATGCCGGAATGGGAGTTAGGACTGGCTTTCTTTTAACATGGTTGGTAACTGGTTTCGTGTTTATTATTGGAGCGATAAAATATTTTAGGAACAGATTATGATAAATTTTTTTCACTATACATCACTGGTTAACGGTGATGTTTTTTTAATTAGGTATGATAACCAAAAATTTGGAATGTGGTAAAATAAAGGAGTCTGAAAGCGTTTTAAACACAAAATATAAAGAAGGGAGCAGCTGATGAAAGCTGTATTATTTGATTTGGATGGTACATTGCTTGATCGCGATCAATCTGTACATAGGTTCATAGTTTCCCAATATGATCGCTTTTCCAATTACCTCGACCATATTCCTGTAGATACTTACTTAACCCGTTTTGTCGAACTTGATTGTCGTGGTTATACAGGAAAAGACATGGTTTATTCAAAGCTGGTAAAAGAGTTCAACATTCCAGGGTGCAATTGGGAAAGTTTATACGATGATTATTTTACAAATTTTCATGTTCATTGTGTCCCTTTTCCTAATCTAATCAGGATGCTCGAAAATTTAAAAAGAAACTCGCTGATACTTGGAGTCATTACCAATGGATATCATGATTTTCAATTAAAAAATATTAAGGCATTGGAAATTAAACATTATTTTGACGTTATCCTGGTTTCCGAAACAGAAGGGATTAAAAAACCGAACCCGGAAATATTCAAAAGGGCTATCGACCAGCTTGGAGTTTCCACAGAGGAGAGCATTTTTGTCGGCGATCATCCTGAAAACGATATAGCTGCGGCGAAAAGCGCGGGAATGACTGCGATTTGGAAAAAAGATGAAGGTTGGAGCATGGACGAAACGAAAGCCGATTTTATCATAGATGACTTGCTTGAGCTTTGTTCGATTTATGAAGAAATGGATGCTAAGTGAGAGAAAAAGACTGCATATAAATATGGAAATAAAGGTGTCAAATGAAAAATTATCGGATGAAGTATTTATGCAACTGGTAAATTTAAATTAATCGGCATTACCCGAATGCATCAGAATATTATAGAGGAAGAAACGGTAGTGTAAAAAGTTCTATGAAAACTCGGCTTTGAGGGTTCCGTTCTGCCACAAAACAGATG
>NZ_PGVC01000037.1:0-49122 GCF_002860225.1 Bacillus sp. V33-4 | reverse complement strand
GGCAGCCACGGCCCTGGCGACGATTGCCCCTGAGTCAACGATTGGCAGATTGAGCGACTTTACCATTAAACTTCCGGCCAAGCCCAAGGCGGGAGCAGACAGTGATTATAATACGATACAGCCGATGGGCTCATTGTTCGAACAAAGCCTCCTTGTATTCTACGATGCCATCGTACTGAGGCTGATGGATAAGAAGGGATTGGAATCCGGGGTCATGTACGGAAGACATGCCAATCTGGAGTAGGGGAAACAAAATTCAGCCACGAAATTCTAGATTCATATAGAAGCTGCCTAATAGATTCTAAAAATTCCATACACAGACAAAAACCCTCCATATTCATCAGATATTAGGATTATGAAGTCTTTCTGAAAATATGAAGTTAATTTTCATATGGACAAACTTTACGTAAATTAAACGTTCCTGCTTCAACCATGTGCATCGCGATACATCTTGGCCACAAAAAGACTTCCATTCTTATCTTACCAAAACTTTCGTGCGATTCGATTAGATTTAAACGTGTTTCATATAGCGTACGACAGAAATAACATAGTTATACTCCTGATTTGCAATATAACGGAATGAAGGCGTTATCATGAACAGTTTCACCTACTTAAGGTTGCTCGACATTTCAGAAATTTATCAAATAGACCTATTTGTAAACTAACTCACTAAATTTTAAAAGGGGGATATTATAATGAGCACAGCAGAAAAGGTTTTGCAAAGAGTGCAGCATCCTCTAGAACCACTATCGGCAGAGGAAATTTTAAAAGCGGTTTCAATTTTAAAAGAGAAGAAGAATTTAACTGACTCAGCAAGATTCGAGCAAGTTGGATTATATGAACCTGCCAAAGAAGTTGTATTAAATTTTAAAGAAGGAGATCCGATTTCACGTGAAGCCTTCATAATTGTTCTAGATAGTAAAGATAGTCAAACATATGAAGCAGTCATCTCTGTTACAGACGGTGAAGTTGTTTCGTGGAAGCATATTCCTGGTGTTCAACCATCGTTTCTTCTAGAGGAATATAGTGAACTTGAAGAAACTGTGAAAAAACATCCTGACTTTCATGCAGCTCTTAAAAAACGAGGTATTGAAAGTCCAGATTTAGTTATGGTCGATCCGTGGTCTGTTGGTTACTTCGGTATACCAGAAGATGAAGGTAGAAGGCTCGCTCGTGCACTATGTTTTGTGAGACAGTTCCCTGGTGATAACGCGTATGCTTATCCTCTTACAGGACTATTACCTGTAGTCGACTTAAGCACCATGGAAATTGTAAGAATTGAAGACCATGGGGTAAAACCGATTGCTCCTACAAATGCACTGTATAAACCTGAACAAAATGAAAACATACAAGTGCGAACAGATCTAAAACCTATCGAAATTACACAGCCAGAAGGTCCAAGCTTTGAAGTTAACGGGCACAACATTAAGTGGCAAAAGTGGGACATTCGCATTGGTTATACAGCTAGAGAAGGGCTTGTTCTTCATACAGTAAGTTATGAGGACAAAGGGAAAAAACGCCCAGTGTTATATCGTGCAGCTTTATCAGAAATGGTTGTTCCTTACGGGGATACAAACCCTGCCCATGACTGGCAATGTGCTTTTGATGCAGGTGAATACGGAATAGGGCAGTTAGCGAACTCTTTAGAATTAGGCTGCGACTGTTTGGGGCACATTCAGTACTTCGATGCCACCATGGCAACTGGTAACGGTGGAATACACAAAATCCCTAATGCTATTTGTCTTCATGAAGAGGATTACGGAATCGCATGGAAGCATACTGATTGGAGGACAAATGATGTAGAAGTACGCCGCTCACGTCGTTTAGTAATCTCATTCTTTACTACAGTAGCGAACTATGATTACGGATTCTTCTGGTACTTCTATACGGATGGAAGGATTGAACATGAAGCTAAATTAACAGGAATCTTGAACGTTGGTGCGATTGACGAGGGTGTAAAACCGAAGTATGGATCAGAGGTTGCACCACAGATCAATGCGCCAATCCATCAACATTTCTTTAATTACCGTATTGATACACAAATAGATGGACAAAAGAACTCAGTTCAAGAATTGAACACGGTAGCATCGAAGCCTGATTCAAACAATCCAAATTTAAATGGTTTCTATGCCGAAACGACAACGTTTAAAACAGAATTAGAAGCACAACGCACCATGAATCTTGCAACAGCTAGAGGATGGAAAATTATTAACCCTAACTCCAAAAACTTAGTTGATGAGCCAGTGGGTTATGATCTTGTGCCTGGTCATAACTGTGTTCCATATCTGCATGATGAGTCAAGTGTAATTAAACGCGCAGGATTTATTAAAAATCACTTGCATGTAACAAAATTTGATCGTGATCAAATGTATGCTTCCGGAAAATATCCTAACCAAAATAAGGGTGGAGATACATTAGAACATTGGGTAAAAGCTAACCGCTCAATTGAAAATGAGGATATTGTCGTTTGGTATAACATGGGAGTTCACCATATTGTACGTCCTGAGGATTGGCCAGTAATGCCAACTGCTTATATCGGATTCGAGTTAAAACCTCATGGGTTCTTCGACCGAAATCCGGCGTTGGATCTTCCACGCCCGACAAAAGGTACTAGTTGTTGCAATAAGTAAAAGGGTGTTTGAAAAAGGAATTGTCTTTAAATTCCTTTTTCACCTTTTTCATAATACGTCAAAAATCATTGATTTATGGAGGCGAACCTATGTTACTGCTGATAAGTACCTTACTGGTAATAGTCTATACGATTGTCTGTGTAATTAAAGTGCATACCCATAAAGACAAATTAGTGAATATGACCGGTATGACAGTTGCAATGGTATTGGGGATGGCCAGTAGTTTAACGATGGGCTTAATTGCTGGAATCGAATTTCAAGGGAATTTGTCGCTTTCTACAATTATAGCCATCCACTACAGTCTGATGGTTGGAATTCTTGTAGGAAGACCCATTAATCTTCTTACTCTCGTTGAAGGAATGGCAGCCGGGGTTATGGGAGGTATGATGGGGGCGATGCTGGGAGAAATGCTTCCTTCTGGTGATTTCACCCTCATGCTGGTATTAACAGATATTCTTTTTATGGTAAGTGTCGTATCAATAATTTTCTTAATCAATGCTGAACTTAAGAAAACTGGAGAACCTGTCTCTTTTTATCCCCGTACCTTTCCTTGGATCGTTACATCAGTCATTTCCGCTGTGATTATACTTACTTTAGCAACTCTAGAAACCAAGCCAATGCTCAGCGATAGCAATGTTCAGGAAGAACAGCATCACCATCATGAATGAAAATGAAATGAAATTGTCACCTGAGTAATAACGGAAAATGTTAGTTCTGGTGAAGCTTAAATTAGTGTTTATAGTATATTTTCTACAAATGGAAATGGATGTGGAACTTCAATTATCAGAATAATCTGAAAACGTTGCGACGTCTGCTTTTTATAAGTCGTCAAAGTTTCCCAATCAACCGTGTGCGGGATCAAACTATAAATCCATGCTTTAAAGAAAACTGCTTATCAACAGTGAATATGAAATTTATTATACAAAATATAGGGGGAGGTTCATATGAGTACGAATAATAAATTGGAGTTGAAGAAAGTTTTGGGGCCTATGCAAATATGGGGCATAGGAGTCGGTATCGTAATTTCAGGTTCATACTTTGGTTGGAATTATGGCCTGGCTGCATCTGGCTATATCGGGATGTTAATTGCAACTGCAATAATAGGCATTATGTATGTAACACTGTGTTTGTCACTTTCAGAGTTATCTACAACGATGCCTCACGCAGGAGGAGCGTATGCTTTTACAAGAAGAGCGATGGGTCCATTAGCAGGATTTATTACGGGCATCGGTGTTACATTGGAATTTGCCGTAGGTACAGCAGTTTTTACTTCTGGAGCTGGTTATTACGTGCATTTTTTAATCCCGGCAATCGACCCGATTCTCGCTGCTGCAGTTTTATATGTGTTTTTCTTTATTGTGCATATTCTAGGTGTTAATGAATTTGCAACAATTGAGATGATCCTTGTTACAATATCCGTGGCTGTTGTCCTTCTTTTCTCTTTTTATGGGATGCCGCATTTAAGTGCTGATAAGCTTTTTGGGGGAAGCCTCATTCCTCAAGGTATTTCCGGTATTTGGGCGGCGCTCCCCTATGCAATGTGGCTGTATATCTGCTTGGAAATGTTACCGATGCTATCAGAAGAATGTCGCAATCCCGTTAAAGATATGCCCAAAGGTATCATGAGGGCCATCTACACCCTTGTCATCCTTGCATTCCTTGTAGTCACAGTAACTGTTGGTCTTGCAGGAGTTGTGGATACTTCCAAAGAAGCAAATCCTCTTTCTTATGCGATTGCTACCGGTGTTAACGAAAATTCATGGTTAATTAGTGTTCTCTCTGTAGTGGGTCTGTTCGGTATGCTTTCTAGCCTAGCAGGAGCGATCTTAGCCTATTCCAGACAAACTTTTGCTTTGTCAAGAGCAGGATACCTTCCTGAATTTTTATCTAAATTAAACCCAAAACGCCGTACTCCATATATGGCGATCCTGGTTCCTGGAGCATTGGGATTCATTTTTGTTCTTATGTTTGATCCAGATCGATTAATTTTGATTTCCACCTTTGGGGCATTGGTTTCTTACATTATGATGAATTTATCACTCATTATCCTACGTAAAAAAGAACCGAATCTTGCACGCCCATACAAAGCACCATTTTATCCAATAGTGCCTATCGTGTCGATTATCATTAGTGTACTTGCTTTGTTTTCCAGCGTTTTTAAAGACCCTACCTTTTTCTTCATCAACGTAGCGATTTTTGCTGTATCAATCATTTATTTCTTTGTATGGGCAAGGCATCGTATCAACAAGGATGCCCCAGAAGAACGATTTGCTGCTGAGAAAGGGTATGTGGCAGTGAAACGCATGATACCAGTGACTGAAGCATTAACAGAAACAGAAACGAAAGAAACTGTTCCATTATAATGTAGTGACTTTGTTCTGCAATTTAAATGAATTGCAAGCGTGATAGAATTCATCAATTGTTTAATAGAAAGCAGAGGGATATCATGACCAAGATTGCACCTTCCATTCTTTCAGCTAACTTTGCCAGGCTTGAAGAGGAAATAAAAGATGTTGAACGGGGCGGAGCGGATTATATTCATGTGGATGTCATGGATGGCCATTTTGTTCCGAATATAACAATTGGTCCATTAATTGTTGAGGCAATCAGGCCAATAACAAAATTGACGTTAGATGTACATTTAATGATAGAAAATCCAGACCAATACATTAAAGCGTTTGCCGAAGCAGGAGCTGATTTATTATCGGTCCATATCGAGGCGTGTACACATTTACACAGAACGATTCAACAAATTAAATCTGAAGGAATGAAAGTAGGAGTCGTATTAAATCCACACACTCCTGTCTCGACGATCGAGCCTGTGATCGAAGATGTTGATCTTGTATTGCTCATGACAGTAAATCCAGGTTTTGGAGGACAATCTTTTATTCATTCGGTCCTGCCAAAAATTAAACAAGTGGCTGCCCTTATTGAAGAGCAACAGTTGCAGGTGGAGATTGAAGTGGATGGTGGTGTGACTCCGGAAACCGCTAAGCTTTGTGTCGAAGCAGGAGCGAATGTCCTGGTTGCAGGTTCAGCTATTTATAACAAACAGGATAGACGTCAGGCAATTGAAAGCATTAGAAATAACGCGCATATTATCGCCGCAGAGTAGAATGGCCATTTGTGATCAATATGTCTGGTACAGTTGTACAAAGGGAGAGATAAAAATAAGAAAATTACAGCGGATATTCTACTGTCACTAAAGTATATAACGGTGTCAAAAGGATGGAGGGTTACCCCCTCCTACCTTTATGACAGTTTAACGATATATATGTTCGCCGGAGCTGGAACCTAGATAATTATCGTGATCGTAATGTGATTTTGTATACTGTTCCTTACTTCGATTGGACGGGGCAATACCGACAAAGATGATATCAATAAAGGCTTATTTTGGAACATCTGTGTATCCGCAAAACATATCCATTCTTGTGAAATCATTATCTAAAGAAAGGGAGAGAGGATATGTCGGAGGTGATTCGGAAATCAATTACGCTGCTAACCACTATCATGCCAAATGAGGATAAAGAAGAGTGGAGTGCAACAGAAGTTAGCCGCGAACTAGATATTCCTATACAAACGGTGCATAGGTTGCTTTCTAGTCTTTCTGAATACGGATTTGTATTTAAAAACAAAGAAACGAAAAAATTCCGGTTAGGACTGACTTTAATGCAGCTAGGACTCTCAATACGGGATAACTCATTGGTCCGAAATAGTGCACTTCCAATCATGGAAAAACTGAGGAAGAGAACGAATGAAAGTGTTTATTTGACAGTTCCAGAGGGATATGAAGGGGTGATTATTGACGGCGTTGAGATGGATTTGCTTTTAAAAGTTGCCGAACCGATAGGGATGCGCACACCGTTATGTGTCGGAGCCTCTAAAAAGGCGATATTAGCTCATTTGAAAAGAAAGACCAGACAGCGGATAATCCATGAACTTATCGGATTAGGGAAAATAAAAGACGTAAAGAGACTCGAAAGTGAGTTAAAGGAGATTAAGGAATCGAAGATTGCCATCTCCTTTGGAGAGAGCACAGAGGGAACGGTAAGCATAGCATCACCGATTTTTTCTTGGGAAGACAAGGTTGTTGCATCCATAAGCGTTGGAGGACCAAAAGCAAGGTTTAACCAACAGCAGATCAAGTTTTTTATGTGCGAGACAAAAAAAGCCGCAATAGAAATATCGGAAGAACTGGGTTGGATCAACCTGGACAGATAGTGATTTGACAGGCTAACAACAATCAAACATGGTTTCAGATGATCAAGTCAGGTATCCGCGGTGAGGATACTTTTTTTGTGGCCTGGAGGTGCATTGCACGTTGACAAACCGCGATAAGTACTAACTTGAACATATGCAAAAAGTCCGCGTTGAATTTACAGGAGATTGACATCGTTTCATTTAAAACTGATGCTCAAATGGATACAACACGATTGTAAGCACGCTTTTATCAAGTTTTCTTAATATAAGCACATCCCAATACATAAAAATGTGTTTTTCTCAATATTCAGGAAAATCGGATTTAATTTTTTAAAAATATATGTGAACATAATATCATTACGTAATCAATCCTGTATCTATTACTAATTTTACGTCATCACAGGATCCAGAATAGAACGATTAAAAAGGTGTAGGATTGTGAAAGGAAAACTACAAATAAAAAGGGAGTGAAGATGATACAAAGTCGGTAACATAAACGGATTACATCTACTTAAGTCAAGAGCGGGGCATGCAGGTCATAAAGCAGGCGCGTTATGCACAGGACACAGATTGCCAGAACCTTCGTTTATGTAGAACACTATTGGAGAAGCTGGACACTTACAGATGTGGTTACGATAAGTATCCCACTCGATAAACAATTTTTACTGACCAGAAAATAAGGATGGACACGTTGGTTAATTATTGAGTTTTTCCTATGCATCTTACTTCAAAGGAGGAAAAAGCATGGCAAAAGTTGATTATCTGTCTTTACAGAAAGAGAAAATACCAAATCAGGCGTTACTTGACCGCTTTCCATTTCCATTTAAGGGAGATTCCTATCGTTATTCGAATAATTCAGTGGCTCTAGATCCTGCAGTAGTACTGGATATTACACCAGAATATTTCGAGGAAATTGAACAGAAACGACAAATTTTAGCAGATAAGAAAGCGCAATCATATCAATCCTTCACACATTCTCTGGAGGCACAGTGGGAAATTTTAGATATGATTATGCATGAAATGGCAACCGTGCATCCCAACTATTTCGGTTTGAGTAAAAGTGGCGATAACTGGACCTTCCAGAATCATTTATTAGGAGAAGAACAGGCGTTTATATTTGGGGATGCCTCAAGTTTACCTTATGAACCACTAGATTTCATTGGTCGGCATATTCAAGAGGACTTAATTTATATGGCACAGCGGGACGGGGACCTTTATATGGATGCAGGGCAACTGTGCTTCCCGGCGAATTGGTCGATTGCCTTCGATCTTGGCATGTCGTACTTGGAATTTCATTCTCCTGTTCCTGGCTTTGCTGAAAGCGGTTTAGCAGCGAAGGTTCGGAACTTCATCCTTAGAATGGAAGCTGGAAAACCATGGACCCGATTGAACTGGACGATAACAATTGAACCGATGCTGGATACGGCCCCAGAAACTTTTGATACGTGGGGAACGAAAAAAGATAGCATCACTCTTGATAATCTTGGGAATCTTGTACATTTAAGAGTTGAGGATCAAAGGTTGTTTCGTCTTCCGCGCAGCAACGGTATTCTGTTTGGAATCCATACACATTTGATTTCATTGGACGAATTGACACAAAACCATCAATGGGCGAAACGGTTTCATAGTGTACTAACTGACTTACCGGATCCCCTGGCACAATATAAAGGATTTGTATCCTACAAGGATAAGATAGTGACATACTTGGAGAAGAAAATAAAAGAATTATCCATAGAGTGAAAAGGAGGGGAACGACATTGCATACAATCAAATGCAGACTAATTCAAATAGAGAGAATTCTAGAGCAAGGTTTTATCGCAGAAGCAATATTAGTAGGAGGCATTAGTCCAGAAAAAATTGGCTTTGCAGACCAGGTTCAAACTGATGAAACTATATTTCAGCTACCAATTCATTTGGTTGAAACATCAAAGACAGAGGGAATATACCGACTATTATTCAATACCTCTGCACTTACGGATCAAGAACGTTCTGTGTTAACTGAACAACTCGCACAGCAAAACTTCTTTTTGGAACTTTCGGATGACTCAGTTTTCAAACTCGATCCTAATTTAAAAAAACTGCTGGTGATAATTGATGAGTCAGCTTTCTTTGAAAGTTTGGCGATCATTGAGATGCTGTCTATCAATAATATAGAGACCATTGCTTATGTAAAAACTGAAGAACCACAGAGAGAATTTGTGGATTATCTTCAACAAAAACTCCCAGAAGGCATCTACTTTTTATCATCAATTAGCAGCGATGAAATTCATTCCATCTTTAATCAACAAACAATGGGTACAAAGCTGTTTTTATCTGGGCAGTGGCCAATGATTGATAGTTTGAAAGAGATGGCTTATGCTGCTGGTTTTTCCGATGAGGAAATCCAGTACAAAGGATATGGACGAAAAGTAGAAAAAATATTTTGTGTTAAATGTTACTCTTTCAATAGAAAGAAACAGACAGCTGAAACAAGGTGTGACCGTTGTAACACCGTTCTCGATGTGTCGCCACACTTTTCAAAAAGGCTTGACGCATACCTTGGCTACATTAAAGTTGAATGACTGCAGAGGGGGGAAAGCAGTGTCTTCAGGTACAATTAAGGTGATTGTAGCAGAAATTAAGTATGAATCTCCGACAGTTAAGAGCTTTAAGTTAATAGCAGCAAATGGCTCTTCATTGCCTGGTTTTAGTGGAGGATCTCATCTTACGACGTATATACAGTCCGAATTCGGATTGATTGAACGCCATTATTCACTCACAAACGATCCAGACACAAAAGAATATTATAAAATCGCCATTCGCCGCAGTGATCAGTCAAAAGGTGGCTCGATATTCTGGCATGACCATATAAAGGTGGGTGACCAGCTTGAGATTAGTTATCCTAGAAACCATTTTTCACTGAGTTTCAAGGCTAAACACCATGTCTTTATTGCCGCTGGCATTGGTATAACTCCTTTTTTGGCGATGTCGGCTGAATTGAAAAAGAAGGGAAAATCTTTTGAATTACACTATGCTGCTCCTACAAAGGAATTATGTGCCTTTTATTCGTATCTCTCTTCCACTTATCCTGAAGAAGCGAACTTTTACTTTTCAAAGGAAGGGCGAAGGATGACAACTGATGTAATGAAACATAAACCTATAGGGACGCACGTTTACTTCTGTGGAACTGAAGCAATGGTAAGGGAATACCAGGAAGCGGCGAAGAGCTATGGATATCCTGAAAAAAGTATCCACTTTGAACTGTTTACACCCCCGAGTTCTGGACCGAAGCACGCGTTTCAAGTGAAATTGCGTCAAAGTGATCAGATGATTGATGTTCCGGAAGGGGAAAGTCTGCTGGAAACTCTTTTGAAACACGGTATCCCGGCCCCACATTCATGTAAGATCGGGGGATGTGGCAGTTGTCAAGTTGATGTGTTGGACGGTGAAGTCGACCACAGGGATTTGTTCCTTTCGGATAATGAAAGGAAAGAAATAAATGTCATTTTAACATGTGTCTCAAGAGCGAAGAGCGGCTGCCTTGTGTTGGACTTATAGTATAAAACCACCAATTTTATCTTAAAGGTAACGTCAAATATAAACTGATATAAAGTGGACTGACATCCCCCCATCAGTATTTAAAAATATCATTAAGAGGGAGAGGGGCTAGATGCATACGGTAGAAATCCTGAGCTATACAGATTTCAATTTTGCGATTGAAGGGCAGGATGCCTCTTTGGAAGATATATTACCAGGTTTTAATAAGTGCGATCGTATTGGAGTCGTGGTACGGCAACCTGGTGGAGGCATGGGTGCAAGTGCCTTGCTTATGGCAGCGCTAACACGATTCTACGATCTTTATCGTCCGCTTCTGGGTGATGAGCCTGGGAAACTGCGAATATACCCTGAGTTCTTCGTCTTTCATGTAGGAAGACGCCATATGAATCATTCTTGGATGGATATTTGGCCACCTCATAAGGAGGTAGTAGTCGAGGACGACCCAGAACAGATTTTGGAGGCAATCAACGATCGAGGGATAACACGTTTACTCGTCGAGGATCTCACACCCTCGTCGGCCACATTTTTGCGAGAAACTATTAGCAGTGCTGAACATCGGATAGTCAGTGCTCTGGCGTACTCACCCACTGGACGTGTCGACAAGGCCGATGTGCAAATTATCAGTTGCTCGGTCGCTGAAGACAATGTCCTGTACTCGCTGAATATGTCGGAGGAACTGTCCAAAGAAGTTAAGGAGGAGTTGGCCCAGGCACGAAAACACCTTCTTGTCGGTGGCCGCGTGGCTGAAACTTACCGCCGGATTGAGCTAGCCGATGCGTTTCACATGCTAACGTTATCTACAGAACCGGGAACCACTACTCGCAGCTACATGTCTTTACTGGGAATAAGCAATCAGACATCTAGAAACAAACACCTGTTACATGTTGGAAAACGCTGACAAAAAAAGATGAGGAGAGGATTTAACATGGACGATCGAAAATTCAGAAGTGCAATGGGCAAATTTGCTACAGGAGTCACAGTGATAACAACAGAAGTAGATGGTAACGTACATGGTATGACCGCAAACGCCTTTATGTCTGTTTCCCTTGATCCAAAGTTAGTGGTGGTATCGATTGGCGAAAGGGCGCATATGTTGGCGAAAATTAAGATAAGCAAAAAATATGCTGTCAATATTTTATCCGCCGATCAACAAGAGTTATCAAAGATCTTTGCGGGACAAATCAAAGAGGAAAGAGACGTTCCCTTTGACACATTAAGCGGGGTCCCTGTTTTAAACGGAGCTCTTGCACAAGTGACATGCGAAGTTGTGGGCGAACATGTTGAAGGAGACCACACCTTATTCATTGGAAAAGTAACGAATATCCATCTGGAAGATAATGAACCGCTGATTTTCTTCAATGGTAAGTATCGTTCTTTGCTTACTGATGAGGTAGCTGTCAATAACTAAGTCTTGCTAAAGGAGGGGGCCACTTGGAAGTAATTTATGTGAATAACAGCAACCGAGATACCCATATTTCGAACAGCGAGCCTTGTGTGATCGCGCTTGGTTTTTTCGATGGTCTCCATCTAGGGCATCAACAAGTGATTAAAATCGCGAAGAGAGTAGCTGAGGAAAAGAAGGTATTGCTAGGATGTATGAGCTTTTTTCCACATCCGAAGGAAGTACTCCAAAAAGGGAGTAAAAAGTTTCAGTACCTAATGCCAATAGCGGAAAAGCAGAAAATTCTAAAGGAAATGGGCGTCGAGAAATTTTATATTGTTGAATTTGAGCGCGATTTTGCTTCATTATCCCCCGAACAATTTGTGCACAAATATCTCCTTGACTTTGGAGTGAAGAATGTTGTGGCAGGATTTGACTTTAGATATGGAAGCGACGGACGGGGGCATATGGATCGAATGAAGGATGACTCCAACGGTTTACTTGGAGCAATAAAGGTGGGGAAGGTCGAGTTTCAAGGGGAGAAGATAAGCTCTACTTTAATAAGAAGAACAATTCTTTCGGGAAAAATGGAGATAATTCCTCGTTATTTAGGTAGTCATTATCAAATAGAGGGTGAAGTATCATTAAATAAAACCACAGCTGAGATAAAAGTGAAACCTCATTTTCTCCTTCCTGCTCCAGGCGTCTATGAAGTAATTATTTCAAACGGGAAAGAAACATGGGAGCAAGTGGTTGTAGTCGCAAAGGAACAAATGAAATTTAGTCGTTCTCCCATGACCAACAGTTTATTAATGGATAAACAAACCGTTCGCATTGAGTGGGTAAAAAGTCTGCAATCCGGATTTTTAACCAGTTTAGTAAACCGACAAATTTTAGAAGGAGCCTCACGATCATGACTTTTAGTGATATCAGGGGTCTTCACGGGTCATTCATACATTGGGACAAAGGACAAAGCGCGAATCCAGTTACTTGTAACATAAATGCTAGCAAACTACGATGATTATACGGTGCCAGTCCTGTTAGTGGCCAAACTGTGGATTTGTGTTCACTTCATACGAAAAGTGGGTGTCCCAGAGTCTAATTGGGCCACCTACTTTTAATTTGGTGAAGACTCCTGTGGTTGAGTCGCGATCTCATGGCAACCATTTCCCACAACTCCCAGGCAGTTAATGAGTAGAGCTCATAAAAAAAGCGTATATTATTAAGTGCACCCTTTCATTTTAAAAAATATAAAATAATGAAAACCGTTCTTAGGAGTGTATTTAATGGGAAACAACACGATTGAAGAATGTGCAAACATAATTAGAAAATCAAAGAACATTGTCGTGCTAACCGGTGCTGGTATCAGTACGGAATCAGGAATTAAGGATTTCCGGTCACGAACGGGGATCTATAAAATGGCACCTGAATACATACTTTCGTTGGACTACTTTTATGAAAATCCAAAAGATTTCTATCAATTTGCCTTCGAGAATCTTTACCATCCGGATAGCTCTCCTAACAAAGGCCATGAGATTCTTGCAAAATGGGAAAATGAAGGGCGAGTCAAGCACATCATTACTCAGAATATAGACAGGCTCCATCAAAAAGCGGGGAGTAAAAACGTTATTGAGTTTCATGGAACAATGGAGACTGCAACCTGCTTAAATTGCGGTCATAAATACTCAACTGAGGAAATGGCCAAGCGCTATAATCAAATGGATGATTTTTATGTTTGTGAGCACTGTTCCACTGACGATAAAGAAGATCGGTATATAAAACCTGATGTAGTCTTGTTCGGAGATACAGGTGATTGGTTCACAGTCGAAGGATTTAATACGATCATCGACATCATCACTGAGGCTGACTGCGTCTTAGTCCTTGGTACGAGTTTAAAGGTTACACCGTTCTCAACATTCCCGGCATATAGGGAAACAGGCATGCCATTAATCATTATTAATAAAGGGGACACATCTTACGATTTTGAACCAGATACGTATGTGATTAAGGATTTTATTGGTGAAACCTTAAGAAGGATTGATGAAAGGTTATAAACATGAAATGACAGTCTAGATGATTTTGCGCTCCTTGTTGCCCAAAATAGCTATTATAACCAGTATAATCGGATAAATATAAAAACACTAACATCGGCTGCCCGTTATTCGGGAGCCGATGTTTAATGAAATTGTATGTTTGAGTTTAGCGTCGTGCTTGCTGGCAGTTTTTAAAGGAAGATATAAATCATGTCCCTTGTTTTCTATGATAGAGATAGTCTATCTTTATTGTAATATAATAAATATTTTGAAAGAACATTGTATTAGTGGTTATTATGTGTTATTTTATCAAGTAAAAACTTCGTTCAATCTTACCTTGGTTAAAAACGACATTGATTAGTAGAATAGCTGAGTCAACAGGTTTGCATCTCTTTCAACCAATGCTGTGGAATTGCCGTTCTTTGATTGTATTGTTGTTGGATAAAATATATTCGCTGTTCAAAAATAAATCAAACTGTTATTGGAGGTGATGCTATTGTTAATACAAGTAAATATGGAAGAAGTAAGTGCGACCATCAATAAACTGTTTAACTCATTTCCAGTAAAGGTTGAAATGATACTGGAAGATAAAAGTATTGAAACGCTGCCACAAAAGTGTCCGGTCATTAATAAAATCAAAAAGACCGGCATAGATGTATTCATTCGAAATAAAGAAGAGCAAAATACTTGCATTACATGTTCTCTGAAAGATGAGTGTTTTGTTGAAACGATTATTATAAGATCTATAACCAAAAACAAAAAAGTAATCGGAGTTTTGTTGGTAACTCCCTTGGATGGTCAGGGAGACTGGCTAAAGAGAAACTTGGATAATATTGAAGTTCAACTTGATTTTTGCTGTCAATGGATAGGCAGTAAAATTGAAAATGACGAGTTAAAACAGGAAAACACCTCGATCTTGGAAGAAATGAATGGATTATTCACTTTTATTGAAGATCCCATTTTATTAGTTGGCCAGGATGGAACCATTCATCACTTGAGCAATAGTGTCAGCAAGCATTTTAGAAAAAGTAAGACGGTTTTACTGGGCGGAAACATAAACGAAATTATGCCCGATTCCGACTGGCTTGCTGTGAAGAACGCGAAGAAACAACAGGATTATAAAATTTCTATTGCAACTTCTGAAAATAAACAGGAAGAATATTTGGCTAAAGTTAAACCACTATATTCAAGCGGGATCATTGTTTCATTTCTTATTCAGTTGACACTTATCCAGGATTCAAAAAAGAAAATGAGAGAACAAAGGGTCCTTTACACCTTCAATGATGTGAAAGGCACAAGTGATTCGATTCAAACGGTTGTTGATATGGCGAAGCGGGTTGCACCAAGCGATGCCTCTATTTTATTGAGAGGTGAGAGCGGCACTGGGAAGGAAGTATTTGCACAATCAATCCATCAAGCAAGCCACCGGAAAAACGGAGCTTTTATCGCATTGAATTGTGCTGCCATTCCTGAAGCTTTACTGGAAAGTGAGCTTTTTGGACATGTAAAAGGAGCCTTCACTGGTTCAAGCGGCGACAAGCCTGGCAGATTTGAATTGGCGAATGGCGGGACGATCTTTCTTGATGAAATCGGAGATTTGTCACTGCATTTACAAGCAAAATTATTAAGGGTTGTTCAGGAAAGAAAAATTGAGCGCGTGGGAGATACAAAAAGCACTCCGGTTGATGTAAGGATTATCACAGCTACTCATCGTAATCTTGAAGAGCTTGTATGGAAGGGTGAATTCAGGGAAGATTTATATTATCGTCTAAATGTCATTCCCATTACGATTCCTCCTTTAAGAGAAAGAACAGAAGATATTCCGATTCTGGTTGATTATTTCATGAAAAAATTCTCCAAGGAGCTATTCCGCTCACCTAAGAGACTATCAAATGATGTATACGAACTCTTACTTGAGTATCAATGGTCGGGTAATATAAGGGAATTACAGAATGTTGTCCATCATTTTGTCCAATTAGAGATTGGTGACCTGGTGACCATGAAAAGCCTGCCAGCTTATTTAAGGGATTTATATGTGAAGGATAAAAAAATGGAAATGAAAAAAAGCATAATAATGCCAGCTAAAGGAACCATCCAACAAGATGAAAAAGAACTGATTATTGAATTATTGGATCTGTATGGCAGGGATACTGGTGCTAAAAAGAAGGTGGCAAATCACCTGAATATCAGCTTGCCTACTTTGTATAGAAGGCTTAGCAAATTCAATATTAAATAATCATTAGATTTTTGAGAAAAAATGATAAATTGAGAAAACGTGAGAAAAAATGAGAAAACATTTTATTATTAGACCTTATAGGACATTCTTAGCTTTATCATTATTATAAAATTCTCATAATTCACTAAAATTAAAATCTTGTTATTCCCATCCAGCACAGGCTTGATTGGGTTTCTTTTTTTGGCACAGTTCTTGCATTGTATAAGAGAAAGGAGTACCCAACTATGTCATGGCAGATTAAAAAGCAGGACATACCGTTATTAGCAATTGGTGCAAAAATTTTATCTTGTGGGGGAGGCGGTAATACCAAAACGGTACAGAATTTATTGATGTCTATTATGAGCGATGAGGATGCAATAGTTGTAAAGACCATTTCTGACTTAGTGGATGAACGGGTTGTAGCGGTTGGTATTATGGGATCGACTATTTTATATGATGAACACATCCCAAGCGGGCGAGAGGGAGTGCAAGTTCTAGAAGTGTACGAATCGACTCATGGAACAAAAGTCGATGCACTTATCCCGATAGAAATTGGTGGAGTGAATGCCTTAACTCCTTTAGTAACGGCTGTTCTGAAGAATTTGCCTGTTGTTGATGGAGATGGAATGGGAAGGGCCTACCCCGAGTTATCGATGACAACTTTTCATTTATCAGGTATTCCGGTAGCACCATTAGTCCTGCAAACAGATGATGAAAATATGTTTATTGAGGATGTGGACACCATCCAAAGTACAACAGAACTGGCAAAGGATTTTATGGTCAGAAACGAAGGGTTTGCCCATTTACTTTGTTTCGCAGCTAATGCTAGAAAAATAAAGACATCAATGATTCCAGGATCATTAAAGTTGATTCATCGGTTAGGAGTTGCCGTCAAAAAAGATACACTGAAGAGCCAAAAAATCGAAGAGATCAGCGCCGTATTCGAAAACTCGATCTACGGCAAACCTAATCTGGTCATCAGTGGCGTCGTTTCCGGGGTTAACCGCTGGTTTGAAAAAGGATCATTGGTAGGGAGGCTTATAGTGGAGGGCCGATTTTCATCTTCAAATAAAAGGATTGAAATAGAATTCAAGAATGAGTTCATTTCGATAAAAGAAGAAGAACAGTATGTTTGTACAACACCCGATCTTATCCTTGTATTAAATGAGGAAAATTTGCTCCCGTACAATGTTTCTGAAATACAGGCTGGACATTCTGTCATCGTATTCGCAGTGCAGGCTCCGAATATCCTTCGCACAAAAGAAATGCTTGAGCTTGTTGGTCCTGGGAATTTTGATTTAGCCGTTTCCTATAAATCTCTTCCTGGAGAATTTGATTATGAAACTAGGTATTGATGTTGGAGGAACAAATACAGATGCAGTTATTGTCCGGAATGATGGTAAGCTTCTTTCGTGGTCAAAGCATTTGACCACGAAAGATATTATTACTGGAATTGAGCTGGCCGCAAAGGAAGTATTGAAGGAAGCGAATATCCGGCCTCAACAAATTGATGGTATTTTCGTTGGTACGACGCATGTGCTTAATGCACTCTATCATCTCGTGAATCTCTCGAACACGGCGTTAATCCGGATTATCAAACATCCATCGTTGATTGAGCCTGCTGTAGAATGGCCGGATGGTTTGAAAAAATATTTAGCTAAGGTCTATCACTTCGAGAGCTCATATGATTACACAGGCAAAACGAATAGCCGTTCAACGACGAATTCAGATGCTTTCAAGCAGTTATTCCGCGATTTGAAAGAAATGAATATTGAATCAATCTGTATCGTCGGGGCTTATTCGCCTTTATATGCAAGTGAAGAACTTGAGCTCAGGAATTACATTAAAGAATCTTTCCCTGAGATTCCAATTACAATGTCACATAAAATTGGAAGTACTGGTTTCATAGAAAGGGAAAACGCGACTCTTTTAAATGCCATTGTTTCGAAGGTTATCCGTCAGGCAATGCTTGATTTATCGACCGTTTTCAGGAAGCTTTCACTAGAATGCCCGTGCTGGCTGACTCAAAATGACGGCTCGTTGATGGAAATCCAGGAAGCGATCGATTACCCTATCTTAACAATAGGATCTGGGGTTACCAATAGTCTCAGAGGGGCCAGTATCTTGAGCGGCTTGGACCGCTGTATCGTCGTCGATGTTGGCGGAAGTACAATTGATATCGGAAAGATCCTGAACAGCCAGCCGGAAGTATCGATAGGTTCAACTTCTATTCTGGGCATAGCCGTTAATATGCGGGTTCCGAAAATGTATTCCCTGCCTTATGGCGGAGGCAGTCTGATTTCAATCGAAGATGAATCTGTCCGGATAAAAGACACAATCGCCAGCGATATTGAACAACATGGGATATCATGGGGCGGTAACACGTGGACATTGACCGATTCTTTCCTTAAGGTTTATCCAGATTCTTTTTCAGATAAAAAAATAACACTTACGGGATTAGCAAAACTGTCCGAAGATGACTGTCAAAAAGTGATTAACACAGTAACACGTGAAATCAAGAAAAAGATAGCGAGGCTTCAGCAGAGCAATGAAGCTCTTTCGATTGTTTTAGTTGGTGGAGGCAGTTCCCTGCTTGTGAATAGGCTATTTGGAAAATACCAAAAAGTGTTCCATCCTGTCGGATTTCATATATGCAATGCAGTTGGAGCCTGTTTCGCACCTCTTAGTGCTCAGGTGGATAAAGTGTTCTGGCTTAGAGATAAGACGAAGCAGGAAATTATCGATGAGGAAAAGGAACAACTCATTCAACAGCTACTGAGGAAGGGAGCAACAAGGGACACAATTCAGGTGGTATCTATAGAAGAATTCCCCTTTGATTATTTGAAAGGGGAGGTATTGAGAATCCGTTTAAAGGCTTTAGGAGAATTGGAGTTTATTCCTTGAGGAGGCAAGGCGGTCATTTAATTATCACTGAACATTTATCGCATAATTCCACTAATTAAAAGGAGTGCAAGTAAATGAAAATCAAAGTAATTATGCCAATCACATCTGATATTTTTAATGAGGAAATTCTGGAAGAAGTTAAATTTTATGCATCTGAAACAACGGAAGTTGGAGTGACAAGTCTCGATTATGGCCCTGCATCTGTTGAAAGCGAATATGATGAAGCACTTTGTGTACCTAATTTCCTGGAAAAAGCTAAAGAGGCAGAGGAAGAGGGATACGACGGGGTGATCAGCGACTGCTTCGGTGACCCGGGAGTAAAGCCAGCAAGAGAAATTCTGGACATTCCGGTTGTGGGTGCTTGTGAATCCTCAATGCTGTTCGCAAGCTCATTGGCTAAATCATTTTCTGTCGTGACAGTGCTGCCGAATGTAGTCCCTATGATTGAAAATATCAGCAAAACATTAGGGGTCAACGGTAATTTGGCATCCGTCCGATATGTAAATATTCCTGTACTGGAAGTTCATGATAAGGATCGGCTAAAAAACGGACTGTATGAAGAAATGATCAAAGCAATCGAGCAAGATGGCGCGCACGCCCTAGTGCTGGGCTGTACCGGATTCATGGGTGTTGCAGCAGAACTACAACAACGCCTGAAGCAAAACGGGTACGAGGTTCCGGTCATTGACCCGGTATTCGCGGCAACAAAATTGCTGGAAAGTTTGATCGCTATGGGCGTAAAACAGAGCCGGCTGACTTACATGACGCCGCCTTCAAAAGAGCGGATCAAAGCTTAATTTGTTAAAAATCTTTTTATATGTTTAATTGTCGGAAAGTTCCAAAAATCGCCATTGGATTTTGTCTTGCCGCTTTGAGCGTTCAGGGTTGGACAAAATCCGTCTTTTGAAGGCAGAGGATTGGGGAAATTAATCATTGTAATAGGAGGTTGGATGTAATGGAAGAGACAAAGAAATTAGGAGATGATTATTCTCTGTCCAGAGTTCCGAAATCAGCGAGATTGCCAATGTGGGACATCATGCTTGTCCGGGTAGGCGCTCTTGCCACCCTGTCGCAATTTATGCTCGGTGCTGCGTTAGGTTACGGAATGACTTTTTGGCAGGCGTTTTGGGCGATGTTCTTTGGAAGTGTCATTTTACAGGTTATCAGTTTTCTTATCGGTTATGCGGGTGCAAAGGAAGGTCTTTCTACGAGTTTATTGTCGCGCTGGACTGGATTCGGCCGATACGGTTCCAGCATCATCGGCACGGTCATTGCCATTTGTACAATAGGCTGGTTTGGGGTGCAGAACTCTGTTTTTGCCAATGGATTAGTCGAGGCGACTGATGGGAGATTGACCCTTCCCGTTGCCGCCGCAATAACTGGCATGGGCGTAACAGTATTAGTTATCTTCGGATTCAAGCTGTTAAGTATGACTGCGAAAGTGGCCGTACCCGCCTTTTTATTGGTGGTAGGATTCGGAATCTATCAGGTTCTTAGTGATCATTCGATCAGCGGTTTAATGAGTACTCAGCCTCCGGGTGAGACAATGTCACTTGGAGTAGGTGCAACAATGGTCGCCGGTGGTTTCATGATCGGTGCTGTCATTACTCCTGACTTCAGCAGGTTTGCCCGAAACGGGAAAGATGTTTTCTGGATGACCACGATTGGTACTATTGTTGGTGAGATGGGTGTCGGTATGGTTGCTGTGTTGATGGCCCACGCTGCAAAAACGAGCGATGTTGTCAGTATCATGCTGCAAACATCCGGCTGGCTTGGTGCGGCAGTCGTTGTTTTTTCAACCGTTAAAATCAATAACCTGAATTTATATTCTTCTTCCCTGGGCTTTACGAATATCATTGACTCCGTTTTTAAGGTCAAGCTAAATCGTGGTATCGTGACTCTTGTCATTGGAGTAATTGGCACTGTGCTATCCATTCTGGGGATCCTTGACCGGTTTGTCGACTTCCTTGTTTTACTTGGAATTATGATTCCGCCGATTGCCGGGATCATGGTTGTTGATTATTTTATATTAAAAACGTATCGAACAGCACTTGATGAGAGCAGGAAGAATGGAACCTTGCCAGGCGAGCCTGAAAGATTGAATCCTGTTACACTTGTGGCCTGGATGGCGGGATTTGCAGGCGGTTATTTTATTACTTTTGGCATACCATCGATTAATTCACTCCTGATAAGCGGAGTTATCTATTACGCAGGTGTTTTAGCTGTAAAAGCGATCAGAAGCAAAAATGAGGTAAAAAGTACTGTTGTATCGTAATCTATAGCAAAATTGGAGGACATAAAAAATGAGAAAACTAGGAAAACAAGAAATCGAAGATATCGCGGTTGGTGCTGCCCTACTGGGAACAGGCGGTGGAGGTGACCCTTACATTGGCAAGCTTATGGCCCTTCAAGCTATCGAAGAATACGGGGAAATTACGCTGCTGGATGTGAATGAAGTGCCGGATGACGCCTTAGTCGTCCCTTCCGCGATGATGGGAGCACCGACGGTTATGCTTGAAAAAGCACCAGGCGGAGAGGAAGCCACAGCTGCTTTTAAAAATCTCGAAGCTTATTTGGGTAAGGAAATTTTCGCAACGATGCCAATAGAAGCAGGCGGATTAAATTCGATGCTTCCCCTTGCCCTTGCTGCAAAGCTTGGCTTGCCAGTCGTCGATGTCGATGGAATGGGCCGGGCGTTTCCCGAATTGCAAATGGTCACTTTCTATTTGGATGGGATCGCAGCAACGCCGATGGTTCTGGCGGATGAGAAAGGGAATACTTCATTGCTTTCTACCATCAATAATGTCTGGACTGAGAGAATTGCTCGTGCAGCTACCATTGAAATGGGCGGGTCATCCATGATTGCCATTTATCCAATGACCGGAAAAAACTTAAAGGAAAGCGGAATCAGCAATATCCTTAAGCTTGAAGAAGAGATTGGCAAATCGATCAGGCTTGCGAAGCAAAACAATGCTGACCCGATTAAAGAAGTCCTGAAAAAGGCAAACGGATTTGAGTTGTTCCGCGGCAAAGTCAGCGATATCAACCGGAAAACTGAGACTGGTTTTGCCAGAGGCGTGGCGACATTCGAGGGTATCAATGAGTACAAAGGAGAGACGCTCGAGGTCAGGTTCCAAAATGAGCATTTGCTCGCCCAGACAACCGATCAGCGCCTCCTTTGTGTTACACCAGATTTAATTGCTGTGCTTGATGCGGAAACTGGCCTGCCAATCACAACGGAAGGAATCAGTTATGGCGCCAGATGCGTGGTCATCGGAATGCCTTGCCATCCAAAATGGAGAACAGAGAAGGGCCTTGAAACAGTTGGTCCAAAATACTTTGGCTATGATGTTGATTATGTTCCGTTGGAGGAACTTGTAAAAAAAGGAGTGACAGCATAATGGGCGTTTATCGTATTGGAATTGATGTCGGGGGCACTCATACAGATGCAGTGCTATTAGATGAAAATAATACAGTCATTTCGGAGACGAAATCACCGACGACAGAAGATGTAGCGACTGGTATTTATACAGCGATGAAAAAAATCATCAATGATGCAAATGTTCCGAGAGAGCAAATCAAATATGCGATGCTTGGAACCACCCATTGCACCAACGCAATCGTGGAAAGAAAAAGGCTGAATAATATTGCTGCAATCCGCATTGGTGCTCCAGCCACTTTGGCAGTCAAACCACTGATAGGTGTGCCTGACGACCTCCGCGCGGCACTCGGTAAATATGTCTACCTTATCCGTGGAGGCCATGAATTCGACGGACGGGAAATTGTTGAATTAGATGAAGAACATTTATATCGGATTGCCAAAGAAATCAAAGGGAAAGTCGATTCAATTGCGATAACTTCCGTTTTTTCTCCCGTATCGCAAAAGCATGAACAACGAGCAAGTGAAATTTTGAAAGAAGTACTTGGAGACGACATTTCGGTTTCTTTATCGTCCGAAATCGGTTCAGTCGGATTACTGGAAAGGGAAAATGCTACGATCCTCAATGCAGCTGTTGTAAATGTGGCTAAAACGGCAGCTGACGGATTTATCAATGCTTTGAAAAATGAAGGGATTGAAGCGAGAGTCTTTTTCGGACAAAATGATGGTACATTAATGTCTGTAGAATATGCGGTCAAATACCCAATTTTCACAATCGCCTGCGGACCAACGAACTCATTGCGCGGCGCATCGTACTTGAGTGATTTCTCGGATGCGATCGTTGTCGATGTCGGTGGAACTACGTCCGATATTGGTGTGCTAGTTCAATCGTTCCCAAGAGAATCTTCTTTAGCGGTTGAGATTGGCGGAGCGCGGACAAACTTCCGGATGCCTGACCTTATTTCCATCGGACTTGGTGGGGGTACGATCATCCGGATCAAGGATAATGGGGAATTTACGGTTGGACCAGACAGTGTCGGTTATCGTTTGCCTGAAAAGGCCTTGATTTTTGGAGGGGACACTTTAACAACGACAGATGTTGCTGTGGCCCTTGGAAAAGTAGAGCTTGGTGACCCTTCAAAAGTGGCCCATCTTGATAAGGAATTATTAAATAAAGTTTATGATAAAATGGTAGATCTAGTCGAAGAAGCCATTGATAAGATGAAAACCAGCGCAGCTCCTGTACCAGTCATTCTCGTTGGCGGCGGCGGCATCTTGCTCCCGGAAAAATTAAATGGAGCATCAGAAGTGATTCGCCCTCAGCATTCAGGAGTAGCCAATGCGATCGGCGCAGCCATCTCCCAAGTAAGTGGACAAATTGAAAAAGTCTATGCACTAGCTGAAATCGGCAGAGAAAAAGCATTAGAGCTGGCCAAGGAAAAAGCGGTGTCTGAAGCAATCAATGCCGGTGCTGATCCAGACAGCATCATCATCGTGGACATAGAAGACGTTCCCCTTGCCTACATGCCTGGCAATGCCACTCGTATTCGTGTGAAAGCAGCCGGTGATTTAGCCCAGGTTGATGTGACTGAACTGGTGTGATACAAGCTGAATTCAAAAAGCTCTAGTATAATCTAGAGCTTTTTCTAATACAAGGGAGGTACACAATATGAGCACAAGAACTTGCATAGAAGAAATCAAAAATAAAACATTGATCATTGACGCGCACTTTGATTTATTAATGGACGTCTCCATTCAAAGGGAGAAAGGCAGAAAAAAGGTGATTGAAGCAGATTATTTTTCACGTTTTAAAGAAGGTGGCGTCAATATCATTATTGCAGCCATTTTCATTGATAGTGCTTTCCTGCCTGAAATGGCACTGCGGAAAGCGCTCAATCAAGTAAGTGCCATATATGAAGAAATACAGGAGTCTCCAGATAAATTGATGATTTGCCGGAATAGCGAGGACATGATTGCTGCTCAACAATCCGGGAAAATTGGGTTTCTACTCTCTCTCGAGGGAGTGGAACCAATAGGGACAGATTTAAGCTTATTAAGAGTGTTCTTTGAATTGGGTGTCAGAAACTGCGGCTTGGTTTGGAGCAGAAGGAACGCGGTCGGGGAAGGCAGCCATTTCAGCCCTGTTCGCGAAGGTAGAAAGGGAGGGATTTCCCACTTTGGTGTCCAGTTGATTGAAGAGGCCGAAAAACTTGGTATCACGATCGATGTTTCCCACTTAAATGATGAAGGATTTTGGGATGTTGTGGATATTTCAAAGAAGCCAATCATTGCTTCCCACTCAAATTCAAGGGTCCTGTCCAATACAATGCGCAATTTAACAGATGAACAAATCAAAGCCATTGCCTCAACCGGCGGGGTAATAGGGGTCAACGCAGTTAGTATTGTTGTTGCATCAAATGATGAATACAGCACTCTTGAGCATTATATTAATCATATTGAGCATATTGTTAATCTTGTTGGAATTGACCATGTCGGCATCGGGCTGGACCTGTGTGACGATTTCTTCAAATATGTGTCAGCAGATGACTTAGCCAGTATGCCGCGTAAACCCTTTGACGTAATAGAAGGGCATCAAAATCTTCCCAAATTAATAGAAGGCTTGATTAATAGGGGCTACAAAGATGAAGACTTGAAAAAAATTCTGGGCGGCAATTTTTTAAGAATATTTTAATTCTCGGTGACTGTGGAATATTGACTAATTATTTTACTCATGTGAAACACTCCGCAATGCTGCAGGATGATGTTGTTGTCATTGTCTTCTGCAAACATGAATATCAGCAGGATTGGCTTGAAGAACGGTATCGGCAAGAGGTTTTCTTTACAGTCAAGGAAGTGACTGGAAGGACATATGAAATTGAAATTGAGGTATTAAATTGAAATAGATTTAAATTTCGCAGAGGCTACTATAGACTTTGCGTTTTTTGTTGGTTTCAGATTGCGACCTTTAATTTAGTTTTTCAAATTTCCGGACCATGATTTTACTTACTTGCAAAAGAGAGCAGTTATCGTGGACTTGTTCTTTATCAATTAAATCAAGGAAAACTAGAAATTTCAGAAAAAATAAAAAAATGAATTGACTGAAAGCGCTTTTAATACTAAAATGTGTTTATGATATTATCAAAACTTAACCAAAAGATAACAAAAATAAACAAATGGGGGTGTCTGATCTTAACAAATATTGATAAGGTATCGATTAAATCTTTCAATCACAGGAACAACATGTCCCAACTAGAAACATTACATAAGCAGTGGATTGATTGAAAGCACAACTCAAATGAGGACCTTAATAACATCAACAAATCGACAGCCGCGCGTTACACAATAACAACTTGCAACTAGAAACTACAAAACTCCAAATGTTGATAACCTTTAAATTTGTGAAATTAAGAAACTTAAATCTAAAATATTTATTCGACCGAAAATACCAGATTCCTTCTGAACATTACGACAACTATTTATTTACAGATTTGATTCGCAGTTAAACTGCTCAGTAATTTGCTCTAAAAAGTAAGCGCTTACTAAAAACAAGGGGGTTGAAACAATGACAGTAAGATGTGCTGTTTTAGGACTTGGACGACTAGGCTATCATCATGCGAAAAATCTCGCGACCCACCAAATCAGCGGGGCTGAATTAATTACGGTTTGCGATCCGATGAAAGGACGTGCAGCCGAAGTTGCCCAGGAATTTGGATTGCCAAATTGTACCCGGAGTCCTCAGGAAGTTTTTGAGGATTCAGAGATCGATGCAGTAGTAATTGTTACGCCCACCAGTACGCACGCTAACCTGATTAAACAAGCTGCAAAAGCAGGCAAGCAAATTTTTGTTGAGAAGCCGCTCACGCAAAACCTCACGGAAGCTCAAGAAATAATCAATACGATAAGCGAGCACAATGTTATGTGCCAGGTCGGGTTCATGAGAAGATTTGATCCTGCTTATGCGGAGGCAAAAAAGAGAATTGTAGCAGGCGATATCGGAGAACCAATTTACTTTAAAGGAATCACCCGTGATGCCGGTTCTCCGCCAGAAGAGTTCATCAAGCACAGCGGGCGAATGTTTTTAGATGTCTCGATTCACGACTACGACATTGCACGATATTTAATGAATTCGGAAATCATCTCCGTTTCCGCACAGGGAAAAGTACTGAGGAATGGATTTATGGAAAAATACAATGATGTCGATCAAGCTATTTCCTATATTGAATTCGAATCGGGGGCGGCGGGCGATATTGAAGCCAGCCGCAATTCTCCATACGGGCACGATATCCGTACCGAAGTTATCGGAACAGAGGGATCGATTTTTATTGGAACACTGAGAAATCAAAATATCACTCTCTTAAACTCTAAAGGTTCCAATTATGAGATCATCCCTGATTTTCAAACCCGATTCCATGATGCATACCGGCTTGAACTCGTCGATTTCGCGGATTGTATCCGGACGGGTAACAGGCCTAAAGTCACCGAGTTTGACGGCAAAATCAATCTTGAAATTGCGATTGCCGCAACAGAAGCATTTGATTCCGGAACAACAGTTTATCTTAACAATCAGAACATCGCTGTTAAGTCATAAATAACTAATAAGGGGGAAGTAAGGAAATGAAAAAGGGGTATTTTGTTAGCTTGATTTTAATGTTGATGCTTAGTGTTTTTCTGGCAGGGTGCGGGCAGGAAGCAGCCTCCAAAGATGGCTCAAGCAAGGATGGCAAGATCGTAATTGGTGCAGCTCTGCCGGATTTTGACGATAAATGGCTCAGTTATCTTCAGGATGGAATGAAGGAATATGCAAGTTCACAAAAAGATGTTGAAGTCATTTATGTCGATGCGATGAACGATGCCAATAAGCAGCTTTCACAAGTTGAAAATTTTATTTCGCAGGACGTCGATGCGATCATGATGATTCCTGTTGACACCGTTTCCGCACCAAATATCGTTGACCGCGCGAATAGCGAAGATATTCCAATCGTCATTGTTAACCGGCAGTATGAAGAGGTCGATGCTGCTACAGCATACGTCGGATCTGACTCGCTGAAGGCAGGGACGATGCAAATGGAAGAAGTGGCAAAGCTGTTGGGTGGCAAAGGGAATGTGGCGATCATGGACGGGGTCATGGGCCATGATGCTCAAATCAAGAGAACACAGGGCAATAAGGACGTGGTCGAGAAAAATAAGGATATGAAAATTGTCCTCAATGGAACTGCTGAGTTTGACCGGGCAAAGGGAATGACTCTGGCAGAAAACTGGCTGCAGTCAGGAAAGGAGATTAACGCGATCGTCTCTAATAATGATGAAATGGCAATCGGCGCAATTATGGCTTTGGAGGATGCCGGTAAGCTGGAGGATGTAGTTGTTGCGGGTATTGACGCTACTCCTGATGCTCTTGATTTTGTTAAATCCGGAAAACTGAAAGTGACTGTATTCCAGGATGCCCGGGGACAGGGGAAAGGCGGGCTTGAAACAGCGATCAAGGCTGCAAAAGGCGAAAAGGTCGAGAAATTCAACTGGATTCCTTATGAACTTGTTACCGAGGATAATGTTGACGAGTACATCAAGAAATGGGAGTAAAAACCGTAAATTAACATGGATAAGCATGGCTGGTTGACTGATCAAATAGAAGGTTAATCAGTCAGACCTTTTCTGATGAACGCCCAAAATATAGGGAAAAGAGGTGTGTGCATGAGTGAAAACTATATTTTGCAAATGGACAATGTTACAAAAGAATTTCCTGGTGTAAAGGCTCTTGATTCCGTACAACTCCATGTGGAAAGAGGAACCGTCCATGCCTTAATGGGTGAAAATGGTGCAGGAAAGTCGACTCTCATGAAGATATTGATCGGTATCTATACTCCAGACCAGGGGGTAATCAAGTTCGATGGAGAAGAGCTTCACCTCGCCAATGTAAAGAATGCACTCGACAAAGGCATTTCAATGATCCATCAGGAACTAAGTCCTGTGCCGCAAATGACCGTAGCCGAAAACATCTTTCTTGGCAGGGAGCCCAGCATTGCAGGGTGGGTGAAACAAAAGAAACTGGTAGAAAATACGAAAAAATTATTTGAGCGTCTCGAAATGGATATTAACCCGAGAGCAAAGATGGAAGAATTGAGCATTGCCAATACGCAAATGGTCGAAATTGCCAAGGCGATTTCGTACAATTCAAAGCTAATTATTATGGATGAACCGACCTCGGCGATTTCGGAAAAAGAAGTTCACCACTTGTTTAAAATGATTAAATCTCTGAAAAAAGATGGAGTTTCAATTATTTATATCACTCACAAAATGGATGAGCTCGAAATGATTACAGATGAATTTACCGTGTTCAGGGACGGAAAATATGTCGGAACAAAGCATAGTAAGAATCTTTCAAGAGAAGAGCTTATTCAAATGATGGTCGGCAGGGAGTTGAATCAAGTTTTCAATAAGGTTCCTGCTGAAATCAGTGATGTTGCCTTATCAGTTAAACACTTGTCCAAACAGAATAAGATTAAAGATATTTCATTTGAGGTCAAAAAAGGGGAGATTGTCGGAATTGCCGGACTGATGGGTTCGGGGCGGACAGAAGTGCTTGAAAGCATCTTCGGTGTGCATGCCGCAGATTCCGGGTACATTGAAATACATGGAAAAAAAGTCGCCATCCGGTCTCCGCGTGACGCGATTGCAAGTGGCATGGGTTTATTGACAGAAGACAGAAAGCTGTCGGGATTATTCCTGCCCCTGTCGGTTGAGGACAATATGATTACCGTCAATATTGACCGTTATATAAAGGGTCCGTTTCTCGACAAAAAGAAAATTGCAACAGACTGCAAGAAGCAGCATAACCGGCTCAAAATTAAAACTCCCAATCTTCAACAAAGGATAAATAATTTAAGCGGGGGGAATCAGCAGAAAGCGCTGATTGCCAGATGGCTGCTCCACGATCCGGAGATTTTATTCCTTGATGAACCGACAAGGGGAATCGATGTTGGGGCCAAAACAGAAATCTACAATTTGATCTTTGAGCTAGCGAACAAAGGAAAAGCGATTGTCGTTATCTCATCAGAGCTTCCTGAAATTCTGGGTTTAAGTGACCGGATTATCGTCATGCAGGAAGGCCGAATCATGGGAGAGTTGTCGCGGGAAGAAGCGAGCCAGGAAAAGATTATGGAGCTCGCGACCCGGGAACTGGTCAACAATTAGACTAAGATGGTCTGGAGGTAATCATGAATGCAAAGAGACATTAAGATAACTGAACAAATCGATACACACACGCACTACAGAAAGCTTCAAAAAGAAAAAGCATCCCATTTTCTGGGCAAATATGGGATGCTGCTGATTCTAATCGCCTTAGTCGTCCTTATGTCGATTCTCTCGCCGACTTTTTTCACATCAGGCAATTTGCTCAATATCGTAAGGCAGATGTCGATTATCGGCATTGTCGCCATCGGCGTAACGATGGTCATTATCACAACAGGAATTGATTTATCATCCGGGTCGGTTATCGCCCTAGTGTCGGTCATGGTTGCGACCTTCGCACAGCCCAATAGTTATCCGCTTGTGGTTGCAATTTTCATTGGTCTTGGCATCGGTCTTCTTGCAGGGGTTATTAATGGAACAATCATCGCGAAAGGAAAAATTGCCCCGTTTATCGTGACACTCGGAATGATGACGGCTGCAAGAGGAGCCGCCTTGCTATTCAGTGACGGCCGGCCGATTGGGAACCTTTCTCCAACGTTTACTTTCATCGGCCAGGGTACTTTGCTTGGTATCCCCGTGCCAATCTTTATTTTCGCATTTGTCGGGATCATCTCTTATATGCTTCTTAATCATACGAAATTTGGAAAATATGTTTATGCCATTGGTGGCAATGAACAGGCTGCAATCATCGCAGGTGTCAATGTCGTAAAATACAAGATTTTGATCTATGGCTATGCAGGACTGCTTTCATCGGTTGCCGGGATCGTCTTAACATCCCGGATTGCATCGGGGCAGCCTACAGCCGGAACGATGTACGAATTGGATGCGATTGCAGCCGCGGTTATCGGAGGAACGAGCCTGACAGGCGGAATCGGTACGATTGGCGGCACAATCATCGGAGCATTAATTATTGGCGTTATGAATAACGGTCTTGACCTGCTCAATGTATCTTCATACTGGCAGCAAATCTTAAAGGGCGCGATCATCGTCATCGCTGTGTTAATCGATTCCCGTAAAAATAAAAAGGCTTAATGTAGTAGCCAATGTTCTGGCCCCTTATCAAAACACGAACACCACCGTTCACGTGTTAACAACGGTGGTGTTTTAATGATTATTATGCTCCGCACCGGCCGCTTAAAAAAGAACAGATTGCTATAAAGGAAGCAATTAAAAACACTTCAACAAAACTAATAAAACTATAAAAGTAAAAATTCAGAAAAAAAAGTAAAAACCAATTGACTGAAAGCGTTTTTAATACTAGAATGTAATTAACACATTATCAAAAGTTAATCAAAACATAACAAATTAATACAGAATGGGGGTGCCTGAAGCATACAATTGATAAAGTTCGCTAAACGGATTTTAAAAAATCATTCTAAGGAGGAAGACCATGTCTGATGTGACAAGAATGAAAAATTACATAAATGGTGAATGGGTTGAAAGCAGCACTACTCGATACGAGGAAGTTTACAACCCGGCGACGAAGGAAGTCATTGCATTCGTACCAATATCAACGAAAGAGGATGTTGATCACGCGATTGAAGTAGCAGCGAATGCTTTTCAAGCTTGGCAAAAGATTGCCGTGCCACGCCGTGCAAGAATTCTATTTAACTATCAACAATTACTTACAAAGCATAAAGAAGAATTGGCCCACATCATCACAATGGAAAATGGAAAAAGCCTGACTGAGGCATTGGGTGAAGTCCAGCGTGGAATTGAAAATGTTGAATTTGCAGCAGGAGCCCCTTCTTTAATGATGGGGGATTCGCTAGCTTCAATTGCTACAGATGTCGAAGCGACAAATTACCGCTATCCAATTGGCGTTGTTGGTGGAATTGCACCGTTCAATTTTCCAATGATGGTGCCATGCTGGATGTTCCCGATGGCGATTGCACTCGGCAACACGTTTGTTTTAAAACCATCCGAACGAACGCCGCTGTTAACAGAAAAGTTAGTAGAATTATTTACTGAAGCAGGACTTCCAAACGGTGTGTTTAACGTAGTTCATGGCGCACATGACGTCGTGAACGGAATATTGGATCACCCTGAAGTGAAAGCGATTTCGTTTGTAGGCTCCAAGCCTGTTGGTGAATACGTGTTTAAACGAGGCAGCGAGAACTTGAAACGCGTCCAGGCATTAACAGGCGCTAAAAACCACACAATCGTCTTAAATGATGCTGATCTCGATCAGACGATCACCGACATTATTGCTTCAGCGTTCGGCTCAGCAGGTGAACGTTGTATGGCGTGCTCGGTTGTAACAGTGGAAGAGGGAATTGCCGATGAGTTTTTAGCCAGGCTGAAAGAGAGAACGGCAAACATTAAAATGGGCAATGGCCTTGATGACGGTGTATTGCTCGGTCCAGTCATCAGGGAAGAAAATCAGCAACGTACCATCAGCTATATCGAAAAAGGAATTGAAGAAGGAGCAACGATTGTATGTGACGGCCGAGAACGTTCATTGGATGAAGGGTTTTACATTGGACCTACCATATTCGATGATGTCACAACCGATATGACTATCTGGAAAGATGAAATATTTGCTCCTGTATTATCAATCATGCGCGTCAAGAATTTAAAAGAAGCTGTTGAAACTACGAATAAATCAGAATTTGCAAATGGTGCATGTATCTTTACAACAAATGCTTCATCGATCCGCTACTTCCGTGAAAATATTGATGCAGGTATGTTAGGGGTTAATCTTGGTGTTCCGGCACCGATGGCATTCTTCCCATTCTCCGGATGGAAATCGTCCTTCTATGGTACATTGCATGCGAACGGAAAAGACAGTGTTGATTTCTATACTCGTAAAAAAGTTGTCACAGCACGCTACACAGCACCTAAATTTGAATAGAAATATTTTTCTCAGTACTTCAAGATTTCCGTTAGATTAATAGATTTAACTATGAAATTCGTGATTGGAAGTTCGAGTAACCGGCCCCATTTTATTTAGCAGATAATAGATGGGGCCATTTTATAAGAAGGATTAGCCCGAATCTATAAAACCGCCAAGAACCGGGATTCCAGCGTGGCAATAAGGAGGTACATATGAGTAAATTGCTCCGAAAACCAGAAAAAAACGAAATTTTTCAAGGAGTCACTATTGTTCAGGAAGTAACCGCAGAAACTTCTCCATTAGAATATGTTGGATTTAAAATGATAGATTTAGCTCCTGGTGCAAAATTTTCAGAATCACTAGGGAAACAAGAATGTTGCATCGTCGCCCTAACTGGAAAAATCAATGTAACCGATCATGAAGAAACTTTTGAAAATCTTGGTACCCGCGATAGCGTATTCGAGAAAATCCCGACAGACAGTGTATACGTTTCAAATGACCGCCGTTTTGAAATCGAGGGCGTAAGTCAGGCCCGCGTGGCATTATGCTATTCGCCTTCTAAAAAACAACTGCCTACAAAACTGATAAAAGCTTCGGATAATGGCATCGAACATAGAGGAATCCTCAACAATAAACGTTTAGTGCACAATATTTTGCCCGATTCGGATCCATCTGCCAACAGCTTGCTCGTCGTTGAAGTATACACGGAGAGCGGAAACTGGTCGAGCTATCCTCCTCATAAGCATGATCGTGACAGCTTGCCTGACGAGTCATTTTTGGAAGAATCCTATTATCATGAAATGAATCCGCAGCAGGGCTTTGTCTTCCAGCGAGTCTATACTGATGACCGTTCCCTTGATGAAACAATGACGGTTGAAAATGGTGATGTCGTACTCGTTCCGGCCGGTTATCATCCAGTTGGCGTGCCGGACGGTTATACATCCTATTATTTGAATGTCATGGCAGGGCCGACACGCATTTGGAAGTTTTATAATGATCCGGATCATGAATGGATATTAAAGCGTTAACAAAAAGGCAAGGAGCTGTTACCGGGAATGAAATATGAATTCAGTACTGAAAGAGAGTTTGACATTATTGCGATTGGCCGTGCATGTATCGATTTAAATGCTGCGGAGTATAACCGTCCAATGGAAGAAACGATGACATTTACAAAATATGTGGGAGGTTCGCCTGCCAATATTGCAATTGGCAGCTCCAAATTAGGCTTAAAAGCCGGCTTCATCGGCAAAATTTCCGATGACCAGCATGGACGCTTTATCGAACAATATATGCGTGGTGTGGGAATCGATACATCCGGTCTTGTCCTTGATAAAAAAGGACATAAAACAGGATTGGCATTTACAGAGATTAAGAGCCCGGAAGAGTGCAGTATCCTCATGTACCGCGAGAACGTAGCCGACCTTTATCTTGCACCTTCCGAGGTTCATGAGAACTACATAAAAAAAGCAAAAATCCTGCTTGTCTCAGGAACAGCCTTGTCAAAGAGCCCGTCCCGGGAAGCGGTCTTGAAAGCTGTCAGCCTGGCCAGGAAAAATGATGTGAAAGTTGTTTTTGAATTGGATTACCGCCCGTATTCATGGAATTCTCCTGATGAAACAGCTGTTTATTATTCATTGGTTGCCGAGCAGGCACATATGGTGATTGGCACCCGTGATGAATACGATGTGCTCGAAAACTTAAAAGAAGGAAACAACGAAGAAACGATCAGCTATTTGTTTAAACATTCGCCTGAACTGCTTGTTATTAAACATGGTGTCGAAGGTTCATATGCCTATACAAAAACAGGAGAAAAATTCACAGGCCAAGCGTATCCGACAAAAGTATTGAAAACCTTCGGTGCAGGGGATTCCTACGCTTCAGCTTTCTTATATGCCTTGATCAGCGGCGAAGAAATTGCAACCGCTTTAAAATACGGCAGTGCATCAGCCTCCATTGTTGTAAGCAAGCATAGTTCTTCAGAAGCGATGCCGACTGTCGAAGAAATCGAGCAATTAATCGCTGAAAGATCTTAATTGAAATTAGAGGTGAGAAACCGATGGGAACAATCAGGATAACAACGGCACAAGCGTTAATCAAATTTTTGAATCAGCAATACCATCATGTGGACGGCAAGGAGTTTCCGTTTGTCGAAGGAATTTTCAATGTATTCGGACATGGAAATGTCCTCGGGATTGGTCAGGCCCTTGAACAGGATCCGGGCCATTTGAAAGTAATCCAGGGGAAAAATGAACAAGGCATGGCACATGCGGCCATGGCTTACAGCAAACAAATGCTCCGGCAAAAAATTTATGCAGTTACAACCTCAGTCGGGCCGGGGGCGGCCAACCTGGCAGCTGCAGCAGGTACAGCCCTTGCCAACAATATTCCTGTACTCCTGCTCCCGGCGGATACCTTTGCTTCGCGCCAGCCTGATCCGGTGTTGCAACAGGTCGAGCAGGAATACAGTGCTTCTGTCACGACAAATGATGCACTCAAACCGGTTTCGAGATATTGGGACCGCATCACCCGGCCTGAACAGCTGATGACAAGTTTGATTCGTGCTTTTGAAGTGATGACGGATCCGGGAAAAGCGGGTCCGGCAACGATCTGTATTTCCCAGGATGTTGAAGGGGAAGCATTTGATTTTGAAGAGGCGTTCTTTGAAAGGCGGGTCCATTATCTGGATCGCAAATTGCCGACCGAACGTGAATTGATGGGTGCAGCTGAATTGATCAAAGCAAGCAAAAAACCGCTGATCATTGTTGGCGGCGGTGCGAAATATTCCGAAGCCCGCGATATTTTAATAGCGCTTTCAGAGAAGCATGATATTCCGCTCGTCGAAACGCAGGCCGGCAAATCAACAGTAGAGTCGACATTTAAAAATAATTTGGGCGGCATGGGGATCACCGGAACATTGGCAGCCAATAAAGCGGCACGCCAGGCGGACCTGATCATTGGCATTGGCACCAGGTATACAGATTTTACTACCTCATCAAAAACAGCCTTCAACTTTGAGTCAACAAAATTCCTAAACATCAATGTCAGCCGTTTGCAGGCATATAAATTGGATGCTTTCCAGGTTGTCGCAGATGCAAGGACTACTCTAGAGCAATTATCCCCAATGCTGGAGGGATACAAAAGTGAATTCGGCAATGTGATCACCGAATTGAAAGAACAATGGCTCGCAGAACGCGACCGGCTGAGTAAAGTGACATTTAGCCGCGAAAGCTTCAACCCGGAAATAAAAGGCCAGTTCCGGCAAGAAGTTCTAAATGAATATGCTGAGGCTTTAAACACGGAATTTGCACAAACGGCAGCATTGATAACGATTAACGACACGATCGCTCCTGACAGCGTCATCATCGGTTCGGCGGGATCACTGCCTGGAGACCTGCAGCGTCTTTGGCAATCCACTGTCCCGAACACCTATCATCTTGAGTACGGCTATTCATGCATGGGTTATGAAGTTTCAGGAACATTGGGATTAAAACTGGCCCACCCGGACAAAGAAGTGTACTCGATGGTCGGCGACGGCAGTTTTCTCATGCTGCACTCCGAATTCATCACAGCGATTCAATACAATCACAAGATTAATATTCTTCTATTTGATAATTCGGGATTTGGCTGTATCAGTAATCTGCAAATGGAGCATGGCAGCGGCAGCTATTTTTGTGAATTCAGGACGCATGACAATCGAATCATGAACATTGATTATGCAAAAGTCGCCGAAGGTTACGGAGCGAAAGCATATCGTGCCAATACGGTTGATGAACTGAAAGCGGCGCTGGAAGATGCAAAGAAACAGAGTGTATCGACTTTGATAGAAATGAAAGTGCTTCCAAAGACAATGACAGATGGCTATGACGCCTGGTGGCATGTCGGTGTTGCTGAAGTATCTGAACAAGAAAATGTCCAAAAAGCATTTGAGGCGAAACAGCAGAAACTACAGACTGCCAAACAATACTGAGAGAAGGGGAAAGATGATGGGAGAACAAGGTATCTTATGGGGAATTGCCCCGATTGGCTGGCGCAATGATGATATGCCGGAAATCGGTGCAGAGAACACATTGCAGCAACTATTAAGCGATATTGTCGTGGCGGGGTTTCAAGGGACCGAAGTTGGCGGCTTTTTTCCTGAACCGAAAGTATTGAACAAAGAACTGCAACTTCGAAAGTTGAGAGTAGCAGGGCAGTGGTTCAGCAGCTTCATCATTCGCGATGGCGGCGAAGAGGCTAGCCAAGCCTTCCATAAACATTGTCAATACCTGCAGGAAGTGAATGCGAATGTCGCAGTTGTCTCAGAACAGACGTACAGCGTGCAGAGCACCGAGAAAAACGTCTTTTCGGAAAAGCCATACTTTACGGATGCCGAGTGGGATCAGTTATGTGCGGGACTGAACGATTTGGGGAAAATCGCCGAGAAATACAACTTGAAATTAGTCTATCATCATCATATGGGAACGGGTGTCCAAACATTGGCTGAAATCGACCGGCTGATGGAAAACACGGATGAAAACTATGTGCATTTGCTTTATGACACAGGTCACATCTACGTTTCCGACGGTGACTATATGACGCTATTAAACAAGCATATTGACCGCATTAAACATGTTCATTTTAAAGATGCGAGAAGAAAAGTGCTCGATGATTGCAAGAAGAAAGGCAGGTCGTTCCGTGAATCATTCTTATGCGGGATGTTTACAGTGCCTGGCGATGGCTGCATTGATTTTACAAAACCGTATCAGACGCTGCTCGATCACAATTACAAGGGGTGGATTGTGATAGAAGCCGAGCAGGATCCATCTATAGCCAATCCATTGGAATATGCGTTATTGACCCGAAAATATATTGATCAAAAATTACTGCTCAATTGTTAAAGGGGAAGGGGGAGAAATTGACATGAGTAAACAGGTAAACCAAAAGTCGTTTTTGCGTACGATTATCCTCGTCTCGACATTTGGTGGGCTTCTTTTCGGATACGATACCGGTGTCATCAATGGTGCCTTGCCTTATATGTCTGAATCAGATCAGCTCGGGCTCAACTCATTCACATCAGGTCTTGTGACAAGTTCACTTCTATTTGGGGCTGCATTTGGTGCAGTGTTCGGCGGTCGGCTCGCAGATTATAACGGCCGTCGCAAAAGCATCCTTTACCTTGCCGTGTTGTTCTTTATTGCCACACTTGGTTGTACTCTTGCACCGAATGTTACAGTTATGGTCATCTTTCGGTTCTTGCTGGGGCTTGCTGTAGGAGGAGCGTCAGTAACGGTTCCCGCCTTTTTGGCGGAAATGTCACCTGCGGAAAGCCGGGGTCGTATGGTTACCCAGAACGAATTGATGATCGTTTCCGGACAATTATTGGCCTTCACATTCAACGCCATCATTGGCAACACAATGAGCGATAGCTCGGATGTTTGGCGGTACATGTTGGCCATTGCGTCACTGCCAGCGGTTTTCCTGTTCTTTGGCATGATCAAAGTACCGGAGAGCCCGCGTTGGCTTGTCTCAAAAGGGAAGAATCAGCATGCACTAAATGTCCTCCATAAAATACGTGCGGAAAAGCGGGCTAAATCAGAACTCGCTGAAATTGAGGCAGCGTTTGCCGAAGAGTCGGGCAATCAGAAAGCAACCTTTAAGGACTTGGCTGTGCCATGGGTACGCCGCATCGTGTTTCTCGGGATTGGAATTGCGATCGTACAGCAAATTACGGGAGTCAACTCGATCATGTACTATGGCACCGAAATCCTTAAAGATGCCGGTTTCCAGACAGAGGCCGCGCTTATCGGGAATATTGCCAATGGTGTCATCTCGGTTTTAGCAACGTTTGTAGGGATTTGGCTCCTAGGCAAGGTCGGCCGCCGGCCAATGCTGATTACTGGGCTGATCGGAACGACGTCGGCACTTCTGCTGATCGGGGTATTTTCACTCATGCTTGAAGGGTCTGCCGCGCTTCCATATGTTGTGCTTGCCTTGACAGTAACGTTTCTAGCTTTCCAGCAGGGAGCCATTTCACCAGTAACATGGCTGATGCTTTCAGAAATCTTCCCACTGCGGCTGCGCGGTCTCGGGATGGGCGTCACAGTATTTTGCCTTTGGATCGTAAACTTCCTGATAGGCTTGACGTTTCCGGTTTTACTCGACAAGGTCGGTCTGTCGACAACATTCTTCGTCTTTGTGGTGCTGGGGTTAGCGGCAATTGCATTCGTGAAGAAATACTTGCCGGAAACGAGGGGACTTACACTTGAACAGCTCGAACATAACTTCCGTACCTACGCTGATCGGGGTGCTCAACATTACGCAAATGAGGTAGACGTTAAACAGGTTGATGTTCCACAGGTAAACGTGCAACTAAAGTGATCAATTGTAAAGCAAATAAAATCAAAATCAGGAGGCCCGTTATGACTATAAAAATTGGTGTGATAGGAACCGGAGCGATTGGCAGGGAGCATATTAAAAGAATCACGAACACATTGTCCGGCGGAAAAATTGTTGCCGTCACCGATGTGAATCAAGCTGTCGCTAATCAGGTGGCTGAAGAACTGGTACCCGATGCAGTCATATACCCGGATGATAAAGAACTTATTGCTGCTGAAAACGTTGAGGCAGTACTCGTCGCAAGCTGGGGTCCGGCCCACGAACAAAGCGTATTGGCAGCGATTGAAGCCGGCAAATATGTTTTCTGTGAAAAACCGCTCGCTACAACAGCTGAAGGTTGCAAGAGAATTGTCGAGGCAGAAATGAGACAAGGGAAGCGTCTTGTCCAGGTGGGATTCATGCGGCGTTATGACAGCGGTTATGTGCAGCTAAAAGAAGCGATTGACAGCAATTTTATTGGTGAGCCGCTGATGATTCAGTGTGCCCATCGCAATCCTGAAGTGCCGGACAGCTACACGACAGATATGGCGATAACCGATACGCTGATTCACGAAATTGATGCCTTGCACTGGCTGGTTGATGATGATTATAAGTCAGTACAAGTGGTGTTCCCAAAGAAATCGAAGCATGCATCTGAGCATTTGCAGGATCCGCAAATTATTATGCTCGAAACGAACAGTGGAATTACGATCAATGCTGAAGTGTTCGTCAACTGCAAATACGGATATGACATTCAATGTGAAGTGATCGGTGAAGAAGGGATTGCCAGATTGCCGGAAGTCTCAAGCATCGTTACGCGCAAAAATGCCAAACTCGGTACCAATATTTTAATGGACTGGAAGCAGCGGTTTATCGACGCTTACGATAAAGAACTGCAGGCGTTCATGGATTCGATCAAACTTACAGGGGAACCTGCTGGCCCGACAGTATGGGATGGTTATATCGCAGCTGTCACGGCAGACGCATGTGTGAAAGCACAGCAATCAGGACAACGCGAAACGATCGCGCTTGGCAAAAAACCTGATTTCTATCAAAACAATGTAACTAGCAAAGTCTGATTTAGTATTTTTATAAAAAAACCAAGAGACGGAGGAATGTACTGTGAAAATTGCATTGGATCCAACAATGTATATGAAATTGTCGTTAAAAGAAATGGTCGATAAAGTAGCGGAACTGGGTTATGAGTATATCGAATTATCACCCCGTGAAGATTTTTGCCCATTCTACAAATATCCTAAAGTGGATAGAGAACAAATTAAAAACCTGAAGAGATGGCTGAAAGACGCCGGTGTCCAAATCTCATCGTTGCTGCCGTTATACTATTGGGCAGGCCCTGATGAAGAACGCCGCCAAGCGGCTGTGCGAAATTGGAAGCGCGCTATTGAAGTGGCTGTCGAGCTTGAAGTCGATCTGATGAACAGTGAGTTTAATGGCTCGAAATATGAAGCCGTCATTTGTGAAGAAAAATTTATTAAATCGATGGATGAATTAATCCCGGTCTTTGAAAGAGAAGGGATCAAGTTAAACCTTCAAGCGCATCCGTATGATTTTATTGAAACAAACCAAGGCGCTGTTGATATGATCCGTGCACTTGACAGGCCGTGGATTAATCTTGTTTATTCAACAGCCCATACTTTCTTTTATGATGATGGAGTCGGCGATATCGCTCCGATGTTTGACTACGCCGGTGAGCGGTTAACCCATGTATTGTTCGCGGATACTTTTAACCATAAAGCGGCGCAAGGATTGCGTTATATCGTCAACCCGCCTGGTGCTGAAGCAACCATTCACCAGCATTTAAATATTGGCGAAGGTGAAGTTGATTTCGATACGATCTTTAGGAAATTGAGAGAAAGGGAATTTGACGGCATCGCAACAAGCTCCGTATTCGCTTGGATCGATAAAGCCGATGAATCAAGTAAATTTATGCTGCAAAAAATCAAAGAAGGTCTTGGTATTGCATCTTATCGATAAAAAAGGAGACGGTTTTTGGTGAAACTATGTTTTAACGAAGCTACGACATTGGAAAACTCCAACCTCGCCAAAGACTTGGAGTATTGCGACAAACATGGCTACGATTATATTGAAATTCGCACGATGGACAAATTGCCCGAGTATTTGAAAGAGAATTCACTTGATGATTTGGCGTACTTTTTTGAAACCCACCATATCAAACCGCTGGCATTCAATGCATTAGTTTTTTTCAATAATCGTGATGACGCCGGCTACAAGGAAATTGTCAATGAGTTTAAGCAGATGGTCGAAGCAGCACAAAAACTGGGCGTTAAATATGTGGTGGCAGTGCCGCTTGTGACGGAAGAGAAAATATTGAAGAAAGACATTAAAAATAGTTGTGTAGAAGTACTGAAAGAGCTGTCGGATATTGCTGAGCCATACGGGGTGCAAATAGCCGTCGAATTTGTCGGCCATCCGCAATGTACAGTAAACACATTCGGCCAGGCTTACGATATTGTTGAAACCGTTAACCGTGACAATGTTGGATTGGTACTCGATTGTTTTCACTTCCATGCGATGGGATCAAACCTGGAAGATCTGAAAAAAGCAGACGGGACAAAAATCTTTATTTTACATATCGATGATACCGAAGATTTCCCAATCGGTTTCCTTACGGATGAAGATCGAGTTTGGCCTGGATTGGGTGCTATTGACTTGCATGGCATTTTATCAACGCTGAAAGAGATTGGTTTCTCAGAAGTAGTCTCGGTGGAATTATTCCGGCCGGAATACTATCAGCTGGATGCTGATGAAGCAATTAAGACAGCCAAAGATACGACCGTCAGTGTGGTCACAAAGTATTTTGATTTGGAATAATGCAATTAAATTGATTGGCTATTTTGTTGCTGGGGAGGTGCTCTTAAAATGACGTTGGTATCCATGAAAGAAATGCTTTTAAAAGCGAAAGAAGGCAGCTACGCAGTCGGGCAATATAACATTAACAACCTTGAGTCGGCACAAGCCTTTTTACAGGCTGCGGAAGATGAACGTGCTCCTGTCATTGTGGCGGCTTCCGACAGACTAGTCGATTATTTGGGCGGCTTTAAAACCATTGTGGCTATGATTAAAGGACTTGTAGAAGAAATGTCGATAACCGTTCCGGTGGCGTTGCATTTAGATCATGGCAGGAGTGTGGAAAGATGCAAACAAGCGATTGATGCGGGTTTTAGTTCAGTGATGTTTGACGGCTCCGATTACCCGATTGAAGAAAATATTGCGATGACCAAACAAGTTGTCGAATATGCACGTCCAAAACAAGTATCGGTAGAAGCAGAAGTAGGCTCAGTTGGCGGTACGGAAGATGGGCTCACTGGCGGAATCAAATACGCAGACCCTGACGAATGCTTGTGCATCGTGCAAGAAACGGGGATAGATGCTTTAGCAGCCGCGCTTGGTTCTGTTCATGGGCCATATCAAGGTGAACCGAAACTGGGCTTTGCCGAGATGAAGCAAATCTCAGAAATGACAAATATCCCGCTTGTCCTGCATGGCGGTTCCGGAATTCCCGTCTATCAAATCCAGAAAGCGATCGAACTTGGCCACGCGAAAATCAATGTGAATACTGAATGCATCCAGGCATGGGCGCAGGCTGTCCGCCAATTGCTGAACAGCGACAGCCAGGTTTATGAGCCGCAAACCATCATCACTCCAGGCAGGAACGCAATCACAGCAACCGTTAAGGAGAAAATGAAAGAATTTAAAACGAGTTTTAAAGCATAAGAATGGGCGATGTCTTAAAACGATGAAAAATAAGACATTCCCATTTCTGCTTCAAAAAATTCAAGCGGCGTGAATCACATAATACAAAAACCACTGTCGTATTATGGCGAAACTATGCCGACAATGGGTATAATTGTCTTAACAATCATATTGGCCATACAACACTCATATTTTGTGAAAATAAGAAAAATCACCAAATCAAGAATGGACATAAGAGTATACAAGGGTGGATGGTTATGTTAAAAACAAAACGTGTTAGACAGATTAAAGAATATGTGTTTGAACATCAGACAGTCTCTTTGGATGAACTGGTTGAAGTATTTCATGTATCGAAAAACACAATCAGGCGTGATATTCAAGAGCTCGTTGATCTCGGAGAAATTAAGAAGGTTTATGGCGGTGTCGCGGTGAACCATACGACACTGGAATCATTTCATGATAGACAAACACGTAACCAATACGAAAAGGAATTGATCGGTAAGTTAGCCGCCGGCTATGTTGACGATGGGGATATCATTTATATAGATTCCGGGACGACCACATTGGAAATGATTGAGTGTTTGAAAACGAAAGATGTGACGATTATTACGAATAATCTCGATGTGATCATTACTGCTCTTTCCTATGAGAATTTAAATGTGATATCCACCGGCGGGGTGCTTGAACGTAAAACAAAGTCGTTTGCCAGCTTTAAAAATATGGATTTAATCAAGAATTATAATATTAACAAAGCGTTCATGGCTTCAACGGGCATTTCGATATCCAATGGCGTGACCAACTCATCGCCGCTTGAAAGCGAGTTGAAAAAAACAGTGGTGGACAGAAGCTCGGAAGTATATTTATTAGTGGATCATTATAAATTTGATAAATATGCGCTGATGACTTATTGCGGGTTGGATGAAATTGATTATCTTATTACCGATAAAATTCCAAGTGAGGAATATCAGGAATATGCTAAGGAAAACAATATTCAGCTTGTGTTTCGTGAGTCTGAGGTTAAGGTAACATCCTGACGATATTACTTACATGTCACTTGTATGCTTTCGGTTGTTCATTGACTGGAAGGAAGGTTTTCCAACATGAGACGGTTTAACTCATATTGATGTTGAGGTTGACCATGGAAGACCTCATTTGTATTAATGCATGGCGTCTCTTACACATCTTTAGCAAAAAAATCTTTTAAATAAAGCAATAAGCCTCGATTCTTTGTCGGCAACAAAAGAGTTGAGGCTTTTTTCATTCCAATCAAATAATCATCAATAACCCAATCAAGGAATTCTTTTCTATGATGTGATAAAAGATACTATTATTTTAGCTTTGTAGGTAGATAGATACTTCCTTATATAATCACCATTTAGGCCTTTTCTCTTAAAAATTGTAAAAAGATTATGAAAAGTTTGTAAATGGACGAAAAGCTGTAGATTATCATCTTTTTTTATCTTAAAATGATTACGGGAAAATTTACTTTTGAAAGATGTCACTCTTTCAAATGAAGAGGTGGTTCACTCATAACAAATTGATAGTTTTTGAAAAATGCGTCGTTTTTTGGAGAAACAGTGGCTTAGCTATCCCACTGGCAGCAATTCAACCAAACTGAACTAGTGTCAATTTCTTTTACGATTTCGTTCTTATAGGATGACCAGGATTCTAGGTGTAATAAACGATTAAGATGTAAAAAACTATTATATTGGAGGAATTGGCCTTGAAAATAATGAAGAAACAGTGGTTTATCTTAACTGCCATTATGATGTTGTTAGCAAGTTATATCCTCCCTTTCGCACCGACTGCCAGTGCGGCTGAGCCGATCACGGTTGAACAGGCGATTGCCAACAATTCTGGAACCGCGACCGTGAAGGGCTATATCGTTGGCTATACAAAAAGCAATACTCCATCATATCAATTCGAAGGTCCCTTCACTAGCGATACAAATTTTGCAATCGCTGACAGCCCGAACGAGAGGGATGTTACAAAAATTCTTCCAGTTCAGCTGACGTCAGCGTACAGAAGCGAATTTGGTCTGGCATCAAAACGTGATAACCTTGGGAAGCAAGTATTTGTTACTGGCACGTTAATGAAATATTTTGGTGTTCCAGGCTTGCAAAGTCCGTCAGCTATATCCTTTGAAATGCCTCCTGGGGACCCGGTAGATCCGCCTCCTTTTTCCGGCGTTGAAGGCCTCGAAATTAGCGACATCCAAGGCGCGGGCCACAATTCTCCTTACAAGGACCAGAATGTAAAAGGAGTAGAAGGCATCGTCACCCATGTCGTGAATGCAAGTAATTTCTATATGCAGGACCCAACTCCAGATGAAAACTCGAAAACATCGGAGGGAATTCTTGTTTATAAACCGAGCCATAATGCACAGGCAGGAGATTCTGTAGCTGTCAATGGACTTGTGAAAGAGTGGGTTCTGGACGGTTACAGTGACAAGCTGCAAACAGACCTTGCAATGACAGAAATCAATGCGCAGGATGGTTCTGTTACAAAAATAGCATCGGGACAAGAGCTTCCGGCACCGCTTGTGATTGGCAAAGATGTCAAGCCGCCAACACAAGTTGTTGATAATGATCAATTTGGCACTTTTGATCCTGAACAGGATGGAATTGATTTTTACGAAAGCCTGGAAGGTATGCGTGTCGCGTTAGAAAGTCCAACGGCTGTCGCGCCGCAAAAATATGGCGAAGTTCCTGTCATTACAGAAAAAGTAGAGGGAAAAGTATATACGACCCCGGGTGGAATTCCGCTTGCAAAGGATAACGCCAATCCGGAAAGACTTCACCTGTTATTCGGGGACAGAAATTTTGTTTCCAAAACAGGTGACAAATTCAATGGAACGGTCACTGGGGTAGTAAGCTACTCATTCCAGAATTACAAAATCCTCACAGACAAAGCAGCTCTGCCGCCGCTTGTTGAAAGTGAATATGAGCGTGAAGTATCACAAATTGCAAAAGATGAAGATAAGCTCACGGTTGCCACCTACAACATGGAGAACTACACGTCTGCAAATGCGGAAAAAACAGATAAGATCGCAAAATCGATTGTCCAAAACCTGGGCGCTCCTGACATTGTCGGACTAGTCGAGGTTCAGGATAATAACGGTGAAACAAATGATGGCACAACGGACGCATCGCAAAACTACCAGGCTCTCATTGATTCGATCGTGAAAAATGGCGGGCCATCATACCAGTGGACTGACATTGCCCCGGAAAACAATAAAGACGGCGGGGCTCCTGGCGGAAACATCCGCGTTGGCTACATTTATAATCCTGCCCGTGTTTCATTGGCAGAGGGAACGAAAGGCTCTGCAACACAGGCTGTTGGCTATGAAAATGGTTCATTAACATTGAATCCCGGCAGAGTTGATCCAACTAACCCGGCGTTTGCTTCAAGCCGCAAACCTTTAGCAGCTGAATTCACTTTTAAAGGTGAAGAAGTCATCGTTATTGCAAACCATTTCAACTCCAAAGGCGGGGACGAGCCGATTTATGGGAAAAATCAACCGCCTGAGCTCGGCAGTGAAGCACAACGGATGGACATTGCCAAAGCCGTCAATCGCTTTGTGGCAGATGTAAAAAGTAAAAATGATGGCGCCAATGTGGTCGTACTTGGCGACTTAAACGATTTCGAATTCTCAAATCCGTTAGCAGCATTAAAAGGAAACGAGTTAACGAATTTAATTGAGAAGGTTCCGGCTCAGGAAAGATTTACGTATAACTATCAAGGCAATTCCCAGGTGCTTGACCACCTGCTTGTATCCAATAATCTTGCTGAACGGGCAGAAGTGGATATTGTCCATATCAACTCACCGTTTACAGAAGCCCATGGCCGGGTCAGCGATCATGATCCTGTGCTGGCGCAGCTTGATCTTTCAAAAGCTCCTGCCGGGCCAAAACCGCTGGATCTGTCGATTATGCACACAAACGACAGCCATGCACATGTTGAGCAATATCCCAAGCTTATTACCGCTGTAAACGAAGTGCGTGGCCAAAAGGAGAATTCACTGCTTCTTGACGCCGGGGATGTCATGTCAGGGACGTTATATTTCAGACAATATAAAGGTCTGGCCGACCTTGAATTTATGAATAAGCTCCGCTATGATGCGATGACATTCGGAAACCATGAATTTGACAAGGATTCTGCAACTCTTGCAAATTTTATCAGGGAAGCGAAGTTCCCGATGGTTAGTTCTAATGTAAATGTAACAGCCGATCCTGAATTAGGACCGTTGTTTAAAGATCAAATCGGCGGTCCTGGTGAAGGCGGAGAAATATATCCGGCGATTGTCAAAGAAATTGAAGGCGAAAAAGTTGGAATCTTTGGATTAACAACAGAGGAAACGTCTTTCCTTGCTAACCCTTCTGATCACGTAGTTTTTGAAAATGCAATCGAAAAAGCAGAGGAGACAATTACATCGCTTGAAGGGGAAGGTGTAAATAAAATCATTGCCCTTTCTCACCTCGGCTACAATGTTGATCAGGATCTTGCTGAAACGGTTGATGGAATTGACGTGATTGTCGGCGGACATTCCCATACAAAACTGACGACACCTGAAGTTGTTCAAAAATCAGAACCAACTTTGATCGTGCAAGCGAACGAATATTTATATTATCTTGGCTTGCTCGATGTGTCATTCGATGAGGCCGGGGTCATTACCGCTCACAACGGTCAGCTTCTTGATCTGAAAAACTATACGGCAGATGCAGAGGCAACAGCCCGTGTTGCTGAATTAAGAGCTCCGCTTGATGAGCTTAAGAATACTGTCGTTGGTTCTTCTGATGTGGTACTTAATGGCGAACGCGCTGATGTCCGCACAAAAGAAACGAATCTTGGCAACCTGATTGCTGATGCAATGTTACAAAAAGCAAATGAGTCAGTTCCGACCCAGATCGGTTTCCAAAACGGCGGTGGGATCCGTGCCTCGATTGACGCAGGAGAAGTGACATTAGGCGAAATCCTGACTGTCATGCCGTTTGAAAACCAGCTTGTTACACTTGATTTGACTGGCGACGAAATCAGGCAGGCTCTGGAGATCAGTGTAAGCCAGGTCGAAACCGCGCAAGGCAAGTTCATGCAGGTTTCCGGCCTGCAATTTAAATACGATCCTGCCAAACCGGCTGGTGACCGAGTCTGGTCGATTGAGGTAAAAACTGAAAAAGGTTTTGAGGAAATTGACCCGGCGAAGACTTACACGGTCGCAACCAATGCATTTGTTGCCGATGGCGGCGACGGCTACACCGTCTTCAAGAAAGCAAAAGACGAAGGCCGTATGAAAGAACTTTTTGTTGTAGATTATGAAGTTTTGTCCAGTTATTTTGAAAAGAACAACCCTGTTTCGCCGGCAGTAGAAGGACGCATCATTGCTGGTGAAGAACCGCAGCAGCAAACTGGCTGGGTTCAAGTGGGTGAAAACTGGTATTTCTATAATGAAGCTGGCGTTAAGCAGACTGGCTGGGTTGAGGTTGAGGGCAAAAAGTATTACCTTGATCCGAATGCAGACGGTGCTTTGAAAATAGGCTGGCTTGAGCTGGACGGGAAACGGTACTTCCTCGATCCAAATACACGTGGTGCGATGTGGACTGGCTGGCTTGACAGTGACAGTAAACGCTATTATCTTGACCCGGCAACCGGCGCAATGAAAACAGGCTGGGCCGACATCGAAGGAAAAAGGTATTACTTCAATGCTGATGGCCACATGCAAACCGGTTTGCAAAAAATTGCTGGCAAACAATATTACTTTAATAATGAAGGAGTCATGCAGAAAGGCCTGATGAAAATAAACGGCAAATGGTACTTCTTCAAAGCCGATGGATCCGCGATTACGAATCCAAGGGAACTCGTGCGCTATTTGCTTCGGTTATTGTTTAACAGGTTTTAGCATACTAAGCTAGCTTTCTGATGATCGAAACGTGTTTAGAAGTTTTATTCATCTGTCTACCATCAAAATATGCAAAAGACAGGACCCCTTTCACAATGAAAGGGGTTCTTACCGTTGTAAAAACATATAAAAATATATTTATATTGAAATGATATATCAATGGACGGTAAATTGAGAGGGCCTGGTGCAGCAAACTACTCTTAAGAGGGACTTAGCCCTGAAATCTGTCGGGAAGTTCTTGAACTATGATATGACTCGGTCTTTTGTTATCATGGAGGACTTGTTCATGGCAATTTGAAATAACTCGCACTAAAAATGCGGTTGTTACTATATTTAATGGTTATGTTTCTGGTACTGAAAGACTACTTCTTTCAAAAAATTACATGGAATATATTGAAAGTGTAGGTCGAATGTTGTAAGATTATGACCAGGTAAAAAGTTACATAATCCAACAATATTAACCAACGATAAAGGCAAATCCGATGAAAGTCGGAGACGCAAAGCCACGGGTCTAAAGCAGATGCCATGACAGCCGGGTTGCCGAATGGATTAAAGATGCTTCTTTCAGCTTCTTTTTGTGTGCGGTATCCTTCTGCTTTTAGCTGGTGGTGCCTTTTAGTGAAAGGAGCTGTTTTTGCGTTTTGAAGAAAAGGCTATTCTACAAATCTCTTATTTATTTTCTTACTATTCTATTAATAACGAGTTCCATCCTGCCCGGCCTGGCCAACAAGGCAGAGGCCGCCACGCCGGAAGCGTTTTTAAATCCGCTCCTGGAGGACTGGCTTCCGCAACCGGGACAGCCGCCGGGGTTTTCATCCGGCTTTTCTGCTATTT